>PLKR01000225.1 GCA_003140655.1 Acidobacteriaceae bacterium
GCGCGCACTTCATCGAGCGTGACGTCGGGCGCGTAGCGAATGCCGCCTTTGCCCGGTCCGCGCGCGATCGAGTGTTGCACGCGGAATCCGGTGAAGACCTCGAGATGGCCGTCATCCATCTGGACCGGGATGTANNTTGTCGACTTGCGGTGGGGAAGTCATCGTGGTCATAAAAATGTTCTCCGGAATGATCGCGATTCAAGATGTCGGCCGGCGCCGGGACGAGTTCCCGGCGTGAACGGGCAAACGTTCAGAGTATATGAGCGGGGATGGCAGGGAAGCAAGGCGGAGGGTCGAAAGAGCGGTATAGTTAACCGGGATGTCTTAATTAGGCGACGCCAATCACAAAGCAGATTGGACGGACTGGATTTTCGCCGGCATTGTCCCGGCGCTCCGTCACCATATACCAAGCAGGCTTTTCCACTTGTATATACTGTTCGAGTTTGTATATAATCGAGTCGTGCCGCTCAGTATCCGCAACTCGGAAGTCGAGCGCCTCGCCCGGAAGCTCTCCCGCCTCACGGGCGAAGGTTTGACGCAGACGATCTTGCAGGCTCTGCGCGAGCGCCACCAGCGCGTGCGTGCCGCGCGTCAGCAGGAACAACTGATGGAGGACCTCACCGCCATCGCCCGCCGCGCCGCCGCCCTTCCCGAGCTTGATCGCCGCAGCCCGGATGAGATTATTGGGTACGACGAGCACGGGCTACCGAAATAAATGGTCATCGACACCTCAGCCGTCGTGGCTATTCTGCGGCAAGAGTCCGGGGCCGAAGGTCTGTTGCGTCGCTTGACTGCCGCTGGCTCGCGGCGAATATCTGCTGCGAACCTTCTGGAGACCGCAATCGTGCTTGAAGCTAAGTCCGGAGAAAGAGGCGGCGAGCAACTGGACTTGTTTCTGGCCCGCGCTCAGATCGAAGTCGAGCCAGTGACCGCCGAGCATGTGCGCATTGCGCGGAAAGCTTGGCGTCGCTACGGCAAAGGCACCGGTCATGCCGCTCGGCTGAATTTCGGCGACTGTTTCAGCTATGCTCTCGCCCACAGCTTGGGAGAGGAACTGCTCTACAAGGGCGCAGACTTTACCCACACGGATGTTGCGCACGCGGGATCGGGTTCGGTCTGAACTTCGATCAATGACACGAATCATGCCGGCGCAAGCATCGCAAGGTCATTGCTGGATGATCCTGAGTCAACATGTTTCGCCGAACTTCGCTGTTCGCTGGCCCTGTTCCAGAGGTGCACTGCGGCATACGCCCGCCAAGGCCGCCAGGCTTCGGCGCGCTGCTCAAGCTCACGCGCAGTCTTCAAGTCCAATGCCCGCAAGAGGCCAAGGTCACTGGAGGGAAAGGCGTCGGGCTCTCCCAGGGCGCGCATTGCTACGTATTCAGCTGTCCACTGCCCGATGCCAGGAATTTCACAAAGCCGGTCGAGGAAGTCAGCGGAATTGACGACGCCCTCAAAGCTGATTCTCCCAGAGCAAACCGCCTGCGCGAGAGCCCGGATAGTCCCGGCCCGAGCGATCGGCAGGCCGATGCCGGCGAAGTTGGCATCGGCAAGAGCCTGGGGTGTGGGGAAAATATGAGTGATGCCGCCCGGCGCAGAGAACGGCTCGCCGAAAGTTTTCACCAGCCGACCGGCCAGTGTCGACGCACCTTTGACGCTCACCTGCTGGCCGAGTATTGCCCGAACTGCAAGTTCGAAACCGTTCCAGCAACCCGGTACTCTCAATCCAGGATCGGCCTTCACCCGCGCAGCTAACACCGGGTCGGTTCTCAGACTTTGAACGATGGCGGCCCAATCCGCATTCAGATCGAAGATGGCGCGGATTCGTTCAGTAATGAAAAAGAGGGAACGAGGATCGCCAAACTGCACTCGCGCCGCGAGGGCGTGATTTACCTCGTCGAACGAAATCTCAAAATAGCCGTGATTGCAGTTGAGCGAAATGGAACGACGATAACATCCGCCTTGAACGACTTCGACTCCGGGAATCGCGCGAGCCGCGAGAAACGCCAACATCCCCTGCCAGCCATAGGGCGGGCGGAAGCGAAGGCGGAACAGATATTGATTTTCCGGTTGGCTTTGCTTCTGCCGCGCCAGTCGTCGTATCTGCGTCGGCGTTCGATGATAGACCGTGCGAATGCCGGCATTGAATCGCCGCACGCATCCGAAGCCTGAAGCCAGCGCGATTTGAGTCATCGGCAGGGTGGTCTCGTCGATAAGTTTCTTGGCAAAGTGCAGACGACGCGTGTGAGCCACCGCTATCGGCGTCGCGCCCAGATGCTTGAGGAATAACCGGCGAAGATGACGCGAGCCAACGCCGAGGCGCGCCGCGAGAACCTCCACTCCGCCATCTTCAAGGCCACTTTCACCGATCAGCCGCAAGGCTCGCGAAACCGTATTGGACGTTCCCAGCCAAGCCGGAGTTCCAGGCGAGCTTTCCGGACGGCAGCGAAGGCAGGGACGAAAACCCGCTTCCGCGGCCGCCGCTGCTGTCGCAAAGTAACGAACGTTTTTCTCTTTGGCCGTCGGGGCGGGACAAATCGACCGGCAGTAGACACGGCTGCCCACCACGCCAATGAAAAACTTGCCATCAAAGCGTGGATCGCGCGACAGCCTGGCTCGAGAACATACCTGCCAATCGAGGGTCATATCTGGGACTCATCATAACCTTTTCAGTGCCGCGATATGGACGTTTTCGGACTGCTCCCCTCCCAGCGCATTCGCACCACTCCTTTGCCGACGCCCGCAGGCTGAACCGGATCGAGGTCCGCAAACGTCCAGCGAATGAGGAGCGAGGTCCAAAAATGTCCAGCGTGGAGAAGCGAGTCGATTTATGTTGGGTCGCGGTTAAGAAATAGACACTAGGGGAGAGACAATTATGAAATCCAGGGCACTCCCCTTCAGAAGTAACGGCATTTGATTTTGAGTTGGAATCATCTCCATGGGCTACCGTCTTCGTCACTGCGTAGAATGTCCAGAATGTTGCACCCGGTATTTGATTGGCTTTAGCCCGTACAGCAACGGCTCCTATCTGGTGTCGGTTGGGGTCGACTCTTCAGAAGAATGCAAGTTGCTCTGTTCCTGTCGCCGGACGCTTGTTTGCAGCCGATGGAACAGGAACGATTTGAAGATCTACGAGGTTTCGAAAGCAGCTTACGCTCTGGGCTACGGTTCGGCTCACGAGATTTGGCTTTCCACGCGATACAGCAACCAGGGCGAGGAGCAAAGAAAAGGGATGAGGTGAATCGTACATTCCCTGGATCAGAGGCGCTTGCCGCTTGCATTCTTGTGCTTCTTGTCACAGCACAGGTTCGTAACGCAGGTTCGGTCTCGACTAACGAGTTTCGGCAGCATTCCTCTTGTAACGCGCACGAATACAAAGAGTTCGACTTCTGGGTGGGCGACTGGGATGCGTTCGACTTCGGGGGCAAGACTGCGGTCGCGCGCGTAAGAGTGGACCGCTTGCTCGACGGTTGTGTGCTGCGTGAGGAATATGGAGGCGTGGATGGTCATGAGGGCCAGAGCCTGAGCATCTACGATAGTTCGAGAAGAGTGTGGCACCAGAGTTGGGTTACGAACCGGGGCGAACTGCTTACAATTGAAGGGACTTTTCAAGCGGGAAAGATGGTTCTAAGTGGCGCGGATCGCACTGATGACGGAAAAGAAAGGCGAGTCCGCGGAATCTGGAAGCCCGAAGATGGCGGCGTTCGCGAGACTGCGGTGACTTCAACTGATGGCGGCAAAACGTGGAAGCCGTGGTTTGATCTCGTGTTCCGCCCGCACAAATGAATTGCTCCCTACCACCTCGAAAGGGACGCATTCTACAGATTGATCTCCATCCCTTCGGCCGCCGCGCGCACTTTGGGATAGTAGTTGCGGGCTTCTTTCACGACCTTGTCGATCACGGCGTCGGTGTGCTCGGGATCGTGGTGGAACAATACAAGCTCTTTCGCGCCGCTCTCCATCACTACATTGACGGCTTCGCGCCAATGGCTGTGTCCCCAGCCCCGTCGGCGCGCTTCGTATTCCTCGGGAAGATACTGTGCGTCATAGATGAGGACGTCGGCGCCTTCGGCCAGCTTGCGCACAGCCTTGTCGAAGGCAGCATCGCCGGGCTCATTGTCGGTGGCGTAGACAAGCACTCCTTCTTTGGTTTCCACGCGGAAGCCCATGCATCCCTGGGGATGGTTGAGCCACGCGGTCTGCACGTGGACGCCATCTTCCATGGTGATGCGGCCGCTCTCGATGTCATAGAAATCGCGATGCGCCGTCATCTGATCGAGTCTTACGGGGAAGTACGGGGCGGCCATCTGATCGGCCAGGACTTGCTTGAGATGGCGGGTGCGCGTGGAACACTGGAAGAGAAAACGGTTCTCCGCGTTTGAATACAGAGGACGGAAGAACGGCATGCCCTGAATGTGGTCCCAATGAAAGTGGGAGACGAAGACATGGGCGGAGAAGGGCTTTTCGCCGAATTCACTTTGCAGTTGCTGGCCCAGCATGCGGAATCCGGTACCGCAATCGAAGATGTAGATGCGGTCGCCGAAGCGCACTTCGACGCAGGAGGTATTGCCTCCATAGCGCATGTTCTCGGGTTGTGGGGTCGGCGTAGAACCGCGTACGCCCCAGAACTTAATCCGCATAGGCTCGTTGACCGCACGAGGGCCCGATTGCTTGGTATGCTCCCTGCTATCTTCGGACTAACGAATGCGTCCGTCAATTGCCGGATTGGTTCATAGCGAACTATTTCGCAGCCGATACTAAGCGTAACGACGAGAGTACCCCGGGACGTTGGCCGCGCGCAAAGGGGTTGACGAACGGCTCCCACGTAGCGCCTCCCCTATAATAAACCGCGAGGCAAAGCCCGAGTTCGACGAGCTTCATCCTTCACATGGCTTATCCAGAGTTCAAGGAGTTCTTTCGTCTGGCACGTTCGGCGACACTCGTGCCGGTGGTGAGATCGGTGAGCGCCGATCTGCTCACGCCGGTCTCGGCCTTTCTGTCGATCGCAGAAAACGAACCGCATGCATTTCTGCTGGAGTCGGTGGAGAGAGGTGAGCAGATTGGCCGCTACACGTTCCTGGGAGCGCGGCCTTACATGCGGCTGCGGGCGCGGGGTTCNNTGAAGGAACTGCTGGGCGAGCATCAGCCGGCGGCGATGGCCGGGCTTCCGCCATTCACTGCCGGGGCGGTCGGGTATTTCTCATACGACGTGGTCCGGCAACTGGAAAAGATTGGCGAGCGGGCTAAGGACGACCTGTCTCTGCCCGATTGCGAACTGATGTTCTTCGACCGGCTGCTGGCCTTTGATCACTTGCGCCACCAGATTCACATCGTGGCGGCGGCGGATGTTTCGCGGGAAGATCCCCGGCGCGCCTATGACCGGGCGGTGCGCGAGATCGCCGCTCTCGAAAGAAAGCTAGCCGCGGGAGTGCGCCCGGCAATGTGGCGCAAATCCACCAAGGCCAAGCTGGGGAAACTCAAGATCCACGCCGGAACCACGCGGGCGCAATTTCTGCGCAGTGTGCAGCGCTGCAAGGAATACATTGCGGCGGGCGACATTTTTCAGGTGGTGCTTTCGCAGCGGCTCGACTTCATCCCAGGGGCTGCGCCGTTCGATCTTTACCGTGCTCTGCGCCAGGTGAATCCTTCGCCGTATCTTTATTTCCTGCGGATGGGGGAGACACAGATCCTCGGCTCTTCACCCGAAATGCTGGTGCGTGTGACTGGACGCAAGCTGGAATACCGCCCCATCGCCGGCACGCACCCGCGCGGGCGCGACGAGGCCGAAGATTTGCGCCTGGAACAACAGATGCGCAACGACGAAAAGGAACGCGCCGAGCACATCATGCTGGTGGACCTGGGCCGCAACGATCTGGGGCGGGTGAGCGAGTATGGCTCGGTGAAGGTAAAGGACTTGATGTACGTGGAGCGTTACTCCCACGTGATGCATCTGGTCTCGGCGCTCGAAGGCAAGCTACGTAAGGATCTCGGTGCGCTCGACGCTTTCGCCGCCTGTTTTCCCGCCGGCACGCTGAGCGGAGCGCCCAAAGTCCGCGCCATGCAGATTATCGAAGAACTGGAGCCGGTGCGCCGCGGCATTTATGGCGGATCCGTGCTCTACGCCGATTTTGCCGGGAACCTGGATTCGTGCATTGGCATTCGAACCATGCTCATGCAAGGCAAGCACGCTTATTTGCAGGCGGGAGCTGGCATTGTGGCGGATTCCGATCCCGCGCGCGAGTTTGAGGAATCGATAAACAAGGCCCAAGCGCTATTGAGAGCGGTGGAGATGGCTAGAAGCAGTGTCAGTAATCAGTGATCAGCGGCCAGCGCTAGAAAGTTCTGTACCAGCTTCTTCCCGGCATCCGTCAGCACACTCTCAGGATGAAACTGCACTCCCTCGACCGGAAACCTTCTGTGGCGCAGGCCCATGATGGTTCGGGTTCCGTCTTTCTCCGTGGTCCATGCGCTGATTTCCAATTCACTCGGCAGATTTTTCTCCTCCACGATAAGCGAGTGGTAGCGCGTGGCCGTCATGGGCGTGGGCAGGCCGTGAAAGATAGTTTTGTTATCGTGCGTGACCGCGCTGGTCTTGCCGTGCATCAGGTGAGGAGCGCGCACCACCCGTCCGCCAAAAGCCGCACCGATAGACTGATGTCCCAGGCACACGCCGAGCACAGGTACTTTGCCGGCGAAGTGCCGGATCAGGGCGATGCTGATGCCTGCGTCCTGCGGCGTGCAGGGACCCGGCGAGATCACGATACGCTCCGGTTGCATGGCCTCGACGTCAACCACCGCGACCTGGTCGTTGCGCCGCACCTCGACCTTCGCCCCAAGTTCCCCGAGATACTGAACCAGGTTATAAGTAAAGGAATCGTAGTTGTCGAGAACGAAGACCACGGGGACCGTCCGAGTTTCAGTTTACACGCAGGTATGAGCCTCTATCTGCACCGGACCGGCAACGCGCTCGAGTGTTCCGGACGCTGTTCCAACTCTGTGCCCCGCCGGAACGGGCCACTCGCATCCCCAAGGGTGGTATTGACGGGACATGCCCTTCAACGTCATTCTTGAACCATACAGTGAGTTGCCATTTCATCAGCTTGGAGTAACGCATGGCAGAGGCCCAGCAAGAGAAAGAGAAACGGGCTGCACGACGCTTCGCGCTCCGGATTCCCGTATCCGTTGCCCGCGACAAAGACACAAAGTACAGCGAATCCGCTGAAATCCGCGACGTGAGCGCGCGCGGCATTTGCCTTTACCTGGACTCACCAATCGAGCAGGGGTCGCCTATCGGCTTCACGCTCACCCTCCCGCCCGAAATCACGCTTACGGAGAGTATCCGCGTGCAATGCAAAGGGCGAGTGGTGCGGGTCGAGGACAAAGCCGCCGAGGGCAAGATGGCCGTGGCCGCGGTCATTGAAGAGTACGAATTCCTGCCCCAGACCTGAAGCGGGTTCGGCAATTCCCGCGAGCTTTCGGACCCGTTCGCTGTCCCGCCACTTCTTTCACTGTCCTGACAAGTGATAAGGTTCCTTTTAAGGGCTCAACCTATTCTTCGTTCTCAGAGGATTTGTTTGCCGCGATCTGGCATCCAATTTGTTGTCATTGCCTTGCTGGTGGCGCTGGTGGTCGAGCCGGGCTGGTCGCAGCATGCTGGACCCCAAAAGACCGGCTCCTCCAAACCTGAGGCCGCCGTCGTCACCGGTGTGCGCGTGGTGCACGAGCGGGGTGTCCCGGCGGTTGAAATTGTTTCCACTCACCCCGTAGTACCCTCGATTCAGTTGCTGGATTCGCCTCCGCGGCTGGTCATCGACCTGTCCAATGCGCGCATGAGCCTGCAGCATAAGCGAGTTCCGGTGCTGCAGGAAAACATCCTGACCCTCCGGGCCGAGCAATACCAGATAGAACCTCCCGTCATGAGGATTGTGCTGGACCTCCTGGTCCCCTACGGCTACACCTGGGACGTCGCGGGCAATCGCCTGATGGTGCGACTGAAGCCCCCCGGAGATTCGACGACAGACGCCAACGCAGCCGGCAAGAAGTCGCCGTTCCAGGCGTCGCAAGTGGTGTCGTTGACGCCGGTCGCCGCGCCGGCGGTCGTGCCCGTTACCGGCGGGGTTGGCGAGGTCGTGGTTGCTGACCGGCGCTTCGCGGCAGGATCGTCCCTGACCGCAGGAAGCGATACGGCGGTGTTGGCATTGTCGAGAGGAGGCGAGGTCCGCGTTTGCCCGGGAACAACGATTTCGGTAACGCCTTCAAAGAGTGCGAACGACCTGATGCTGGGCATGAGCACAGGCGCGCTGGAGACGCACTACGCACTCAATGCCTCGGCCGATACCGTGCTCACTCCAGACTTCCGCATCCTGTTCGCCGGCCCAGGAGAATTCGATTTCGGCATCAGTGCAGACTCGCACGGCACTACTTGCGTGCGGGGACTGACGGGCAACACCTCTTCGGCGATAGTTTCGGAACTGATAGGAGACCGCGTCTATCAGGTGAAGCCGACTGAGCAGGCGGTGTTTCGCCTGGGACGGATCGATAAGGTCGACACCGATGTCCCACTGGAATGTGGCTGCCCGCCGCCCGTGCCCGTAATGCGAACGGATGCGTCCCCGGCGACGCCTATTCCGGATGCTGAGCCTGCGGCGAATAGGGCATTGGCCCGGCCCCAGACGCTCTCCAACGGACCCGAAATCCAGCCCCTGCCACCTTCGCAGCCGGGTGAGGTTCACATTCAGGTCGATGCGCCATTTGTGTTCCAGGCCAAAAACCGCCCCCCGCCCGCACCTACGAGCGAGACGGCGGCGCTGCCAGTGATGGCATCGACGACCGAGCCAGTGCGGATCGAGGCGCAGGTGCGACCGCCGCCTGAACCTGAACACCATCGCCTGCTGCGACGGATCGGAAGGTTTTTCGCCGCGGTTTTCCGTTAGGACCGGCGCGTTAAGACTGGCACCAGGCTTCGCTGCTATGGAACGTAGGGCACGAGAGCTGCAGCGCCGGGAGATCCCTTCTACCCGCGATTGACAACCCGCCGTAGTGGTTCCACTTTATCGCGCGCTGCGTCGCGCAGGTCTCCTGCCAGGTCGGCACCGCGTTCCGCCACGTCGCGCACGCGTTCCTTCGCGTCGCGGACTCGGTCCTTGGCTTCTTCGGTCCAATCCTGCAGCGTGTCTTTGGCGTCGTCGTAGCCGCGTTTCAGGTCGCGACGGAATTGCTTGCCCGTTTTCGGGGCCAGCGCCAGCGCTGTCAGAGCTCCCGCACCGAGCCCAATCAGAAAGAAAGTGACGGCGGTGCCTACATTGTTTCCATCGGAAGATTCATAACGTCCAAAGCGCATGATTTTGTCCTCATTTCCCTGTGGCAGAAAACGCCCGGTGCGCCTCCGCACCGGCTGCGAAATCTCGCCAGCTGCAATTCTAGTCCTCCGCAAGGGTGGGCGCGCATCTACCCTAGGGCGACGAATGTGGCTCCGTTACGATGAATGCAGCTTTGGGAAGGTTTCCTTTCTCACAACCTGAGTGTAAAATAAGTTTTTCGGCCCTTGTGCGGCGGAAAATGTGGCTGCCCGCCTTCCGTCAGCTCAGCAAACCGCACTTATGTTTGAGGAGAACGTTTCGAACGATGTCGATCCCTGCCACCCAACTGCGTCCCGGCATGATCATCAAGCACAACAATGATCTGCACTCTGTATTCAGNNGGCGCCATGTTCGAGCACCGTTTCCGCTCGCCCGACCCGATCGAGAGGGTCAACGTGGACGAGGTCGACATGCAGTTCCTCTACGCCGACGGCGATAGCTACTACTTCATGGATACCTCCAACTACGAGCAAACTCACCTGAGCAAAGAGATTCTGGGCGACGCTGTGGATTACCTTATCGCCAATCTCGAGATCAAAGTGGAATTCTTTGACGGCAAGGCCGTGGGCATTGAGTTGCCCCAGACTGTGGAGCTNNGAAGTCAGAATGCAGAAGTTAGAACCTGATACCGTTCTTACTTCTGCATTCTGACTTCTGACTTCTTCATTTCCGAAAATGACTTCCGCCGAAAAAGCAGTTGAGGCCCGCCGCTTTGTGGTCCGCGGACGCGTGCAGGGCGTTGGGTTCCGCTGGTTTGTGGAGCGCGAGGCACACATTCTCGGCATTGCCGGCTGGGTACGCAACAACGCCAACGGCAGTGTCGAGATCCTGGCACAGGGAACCCGCGATCAACTCTCCGGCCTGCGCTCGCGCCTGCGCGAGGGGCCGCGCGCCGCGCGCGTCGATGGGGTGGAAGAATCGGAAGCCCGCCCAGCCGCCGGTATCAGTTCATTTCGCATTGAAGGAGCATGGTAGATTGTCTCCCAACTCAAGGCTGAATGCCGACCAACTCAAGCAACTGATCCGCGAAGTCCCCGACTTCCCCAAGAAGGGGATTCTCTTCTATGACATCACTACCCTGCTCAAAGACAAGGTCGGTTTCGCCACGCTCGTCGACAGGCTTTCCGAGCACTATGTCGACCAGAAGGTTGACCTCGTCCTGGGCATGGAAGCGCGCGGCTTCATCTTCGCGCCTGCGCTCGCCTATCGCCTGAATGCTGGATTTGTTCCCGTGCGCAAGGCTGGCAAACTTCCCGCGGAAACCGTGAAGTTCGATTACGCGCTCGAATACGGCACCAACTCGCTCGAGATGCACAAGGACGCCATCCAGAAAGGCCAGCGCGTGCTGATTGTGGACGACCTGCTGGCCACCGGAGGCACGGCGGAGGCCACGGCCAAACTCGCGTCTCTACTCGGCGCGGAGATTGCTGGACTCGGCTTCGTCGTGGAATTGGATTTCCTGCACGGGCGGGAGAAGCTCAAAGGCTACCAAGTAATGTCGCTGCTGCATTATGACAAGTAGCCCGGAACAAATAGCCGCCGGACGAGAAGCCACGCGGTGAGAGCTGCTTACCTCCAGACGCGCGCGACTACCAGTATTATGCCGGCCCAGATGCTGGCGCTGACAGCAGTGGCCAGCGCGAGTCCCAACGCTGCCTTCCAGTTGACGCGAGGCAGCTCAAGGCCCGGCCGGATGTTGAAGTCGTAGACAAGCCACGAGCGGAAGAACTTGGCCTCTTCCCAGTAGTTCCCGGGTAGGGATCCCCGCCATTCGCGTAACGGTGGTGAATCTTGAGTGCTGGATCGGGAGAGCTGCAATCTGTAGTTCATCATCCGCACCTCAGAATGCATCCTTGCAAACTGCTTGCCAAATACACTCTTCTAACCGTCTGAAAATTAAGATGCCTCCAATGCCCAAGGAGGTTTAACCCACTTTGTGCTCCGCGACATTTATGTGGACACTGTCCGCCCGCCGTCAGATCTCTTCCAGTAACAACTTCGAGTCCTTGGGCAGATAGCCCTTGCGCCGGAACCAGTCTTCCATGGCTTCGCCAAGCTGGGCCAAGGGGACATTTGTGCCGATCTCCATATGCCCATCAGAAACCGGTACTGTATCGTCAAACACGCTGGCGTTGGTGAAGTTGCGCATGGAGAAGCTGTCCAGCCATGTCAGCGGGCAGGGAAGCCTCCCGCCATGGTCTTCGTATTCGACGCGAATCTTGCGGGCGAACATGTTTCAGGTCGTAGGTGTTAGGTCTCAGGTCTCAGGCCCGAGACCTAACACCTATGACCTAAGACCTTGCCCTACGCGGGGACCTGCGCCTGCATGGCAGCAACCACCCCTTCCAGGTGGGCCAGCGTTTCCTCGACCGTGAGCGAGTACATGTCCCGGCCCAGACCTTCGCCGGCCTGCAGCGCCGCTTTCAGATAATGGCCGGCAATCTCGACGGCGAGCGAATCCGTGATGGCCTTGCCGCTGCGCTTCTTGTACTCCACCCACGCCGGGTGCGGCAGGGCGACCCAGACGGTTCTTCCGTCGACCAGAAACTTGACGTCGACCGCATCGGCGTGCCGCGTGGCAATGGCGACGATCAACGCTTGATAGACGCAATGAACCGCCTTCTTCGTCCAGCGGTCGGTGGCGGTGAAATCCTCAAACATCGCTAGGAAAACTATAGCGGACGAGCAGGGTCCGGGCAAATTCCGAACCGGCGACGAATGCCAGCTTTAGCCTCCGGCGATCGCTCCAATGATGAGTAAGGGCTCTTTCCCTGATGCGACCGCGTCGGGCAATGGCGCGTCCGGCGGTTCATGGGATAGATCTTCCTCGCAGGCGAAGAAGCGCAAGAACGGCCGGCGCTGTTGCGTGACGTGATCGCGGATCGTCCCGCGCAGCATCGGATAGCGGGCCTCAAGCGCGTCGAGCACCGAGCGCTGCGTGACCGGACCCTCGACCTCAAGCGTCAGCTCGCTTCCTGCGTGCGCCAGCGTTCGCAGATGTTGCGGGAGTATGACGCGGATCATATTAGTTTGATGGTGTCAGCTTGATCATGACAGCGTCTGCACTTCAACCGACAACACCGCCGGAAGATCCCGCACAATTGGAGCCCAGCTATCTCCGGCGTCGGCCGAGGCGTAGACCTGCCCGCCACTGGTGCCGAAATACACGCCGCACTTGTCGAGTGAGTCGACGGCCATGGCGTCGCGCAGCACGTTGACGTAGCAGTTGCTTTGCGGCAGGCCGTTGGTGAGAGCCTCCCACTCGTTCCCGCCGGTGCGGCTGCGGTAGACGCGCAGCTTGCCATCGGGAACGAAGTGCTCCGAGTCGCTCTTGATGGGGACAACGTAAATGGTCTCCGGCTCGTGGGCATGAACGTCGATGACGAATCCAAAATCGGTTGGCAGGTTGCCGCTGATTTCTTGCCAAGAATCGCCGGCGTCGTTGCTGCGCATCACGTCCCAGTGCTTCTGCATGAACAGCACGCCAGGGCGCGATGGATTCATCGCGACGTGGTGAACGCAGTGGCCCACCTCGGCGTGGGGATCGGGAATGTATTGCGAGTGCAGTCCGTGATTGATTGGTTTCCAGGTTTTTCCGCCATCGTCGGTGCGGAAAGCTCCCGCGGCAGAAATCGCGATGTAGATGCGCTGGGGATTGCCCGGATCGAGAATAATCGTGTGCAGGCACATGCCGCCGGCGCCCGGTTGCCACTTGGGGCCAGTGCCGTGCCCACGCAGTCCGGAGAGCTCCTTCCAGTTCTGCCCGCCATCGGTCGAGCGGAACAATGCGGCGTCTTCAACGCCGGCGTAAACCGTATCTGGATCGGTGAGCGAAGGCTCGAGATGCCAAACGCGCTTGAACTCCCAGGGATGCTGCGTGCCGTCGTACCACTGATGAGTGGTGAGCGGCTTGCCGCTTTCATCCGATGTGTCATAAACGAACTTGTTGCTCTCGGCCCTCGGAGGACCTGGGGCGGGCGACTCTCCGGGCGGCGTTCCGGGCTGGTGCCAAGTCTTGCCGCCGTCGTCCGAGCGCTGAATGATCTGCCCGAACCAGCCGCTGGACTGCGATGCATACAGCCGATTCGGGTCGGCGGGCGATCCCTTCACGTGATACATTTCCCAGCCCGCAAAGTGCGGACCGCTGACCTCCCACTTCTCACGCTTGCCGTCCGACGTCAGAACAAATGCGCCCTTGCGCGTGCCCACGAGTACTCGTACTTTGCTCATTACTTCCTCCGGTGTCTGTTTTTCAGGCTCTCTCGTACCTGAGTAGAACTACGCCCGAACCAAAGGCCCTGGCTGTTATGAGTTTCAGGTGAATTCTTTCTGTTATGTCTTTGAAAAGGGGATTGCCGCTGCCCAGCAGGACAGGTGGAAGAATAATCCGGTATTCATCGACTAGCCCCAGTTGCAAAAGAGACGATGCGAGGGTAGCGCTGCCGAGTACCACCATGTCCTTACCAGGCAGATGTTTCAATTTCGAGACCTCTTCCGCAGCATTGCCCTTCACCAGCCTTGAATTATTCCATTCCACCGTTTGCAAGGTCTTGGGAAAAACCATCTTCGGCAAATGATTCATCTTATCTTCGATTTCATCAGCCGGAGCGGACGGCCAGTAATTTGCCATGTATTGATACGTCGCTCGCCCGAACAAGAGAGTATCCACCGCACGCAGCATGTCCCTGGCATAGTCAAGGAACTCTTCGTCAGGGACAAACCAATCCAACTCCTCATGTGGCCCTTCGAAGAAACCATCCAGTAATGCCACATTTGAAACAATTACTTTGCGCACTCCGTATGCACGCTTTCCTGCTGAGTCGGCACTACAACATTAAGAGAAGAGTATTCATATTTCACTTGTGAAGTGCAAGTGTTATTCTTACAATCGATGAGAATG
>PLKR01000408.1:0-640 GCA_003140655.1 Acidobacteriaceae bacterium
ACCGTGGCGAACGTGGGAACATTCAAATCGTCCAGCAACCGCCGCAATTCCGGAATCGCTCCCGAAAGCTTTGCCCCCGCGCCCACCAGCGCCACCGGCTTGGCTGCCCGTTGCAGCAAGGCCACAATCGTGTCGCTGAGTGCGCCATCCGCTTTCGCATCGGCGGGCCGCGCGTGCGGCGTGAACTTCACTGGTCCAGAAAATTCTTTCTTGGCTTTTAGTACGTCGGTGGGAATGTCGATGACCACCGGCCCCGGCCGTCCGCTGCGCGCCCAGTAGAATCCCTCGGCAATCACCTCCGGGATTTCGTCAATCGTGCGCACCAGCCGGCTCCACTTGGTNNCCCGTGATGCAAACCAGAGGAACCGAGTCCATCTTGGCGTCGGCGATGCCGGTCACCAGGTTGGTTGCGCCCGGACCGCTGGTCGCTATGGCTACGCCTACTTTACCCGTGACCCGCGAATATCCTTCCGCCGCAAAAGCTGCGCCTTGCTCATGCCGCGTGAGTACATGCCGGATTCCGCTGCCCTCCAACGCGTCATACAACGGCATAATCGCGCCGCCGGGATACCCGAACACCAGGTCCACCCCTTCCGCGCGCACGCACCGCAAAACGATTTCGGCTCCCTTAAGCATTCAC
>PLKR01000408.1:697-1300 GCA_003140655.1 Acidobacteriaceae bacterium
AGTCTTCTTCATCGCAGCTCGCGTGGCATCGCCCACAACTTTCTCGCCGCGCGTCAGGTCGCCATACTCGGCAGTGTTCGAAATCGAATACCGCATCCGTCCCAGTCCGCCCTCGTAGATCAGGTCGACAATCAGCTTCATCTCATGCAGGCACTCGAAATAAGCGATCTCCGGGGCGTACCCGGCCTCGACCAGCGTCTCGAATCCCTTCTTGATCAGCGAAGTCAGACCGCCGCACAGCACCGCCTGCTCGCCAAACAAATCGCTCTCGGTTTCTTCCCTGAACGTAGTCTGCAGCACGCCCGCGCGGGTCGAGCCGATGCCGTGCGCGTAGGCCAGCGCATATTCGTGCGCCCGCTTGCTCGAGTCCTGCTGAATCGCGATCAGCGACGGCACCCCGCGCCCCTCGGCGTAAACCCGCCGCAGGAGATGGCCGGGACTCTTGGGCGCAATCATCACCACGTCAACATCGCCAGGCGGGACGATCGTCTTGAAATGAATGCTGAACCCGTGCGAGAAGCCCAGAATCTTTCCCGGATGCAAATAGGGCTGGATGTACTGCTCATACACCGCCGCCTGCGTTTCATCGGGTGTGAGCACATG
>PLKR01000408.1:1319-5042 GCA_003140655.1 Acidobacteriaceae bacterium
TCGGCGCGGGCCTGCTGCGCGCTGGGGCGATTCGGTTCCAGCCCCACGATTACGTTGTAGCCGCTGTCGCGCAAGTTCTGCGCCTGCGCGTGTCCCTGACTGCCGTAGCCCAGGATGGCGATGGTTTTGCCCTTCAGGGCCTCAGGATTAGCGTCGTGTTCNNNTCGCTGTCAAGCAGGAAGTCAGGTTCCTTCGAGAGGAGGCTCAAGTCGTTGAATTAGTGGGTGCTAGAGGCTACCGAAATCTTGATTAGGCGGGCACCACTTTGAAGTTGACCTTCACTGCTGCTTCCATCTGTTCTCAATCCTCGGCGGATGCTGCAAGGTTTGCATCACCACGCAATACTGTTCCGTCTTCGCCCGCAGCGCGCTTAACTGTTCCTCCGTTGCCCCTGGTGCGCGAACGTCGAAGATGACTCGGATGCTTTCAAATCCGACCGGCGCCGCTTTCGATATTCCCAGCGTGCCTTGCAGGTCCAGATCGCCCTCGACCGTGACCTCGATGCCCTCGGCAGGGATCTCCATGGCAGCGGCGACCATTTGGCAAGTGATCTGGGCGCAGGCGGCTAGAGCGCCCAACAGCAGGTCTCCGGAGCATGCACCGGTACCTGCCCCGCCAACGCCTTGGTGGGCCTGCGCATTGTAGATCGCTCGCCCCAGGTCCACCGAGCAGGCGATCGGGGCGTCGGTCTGCCGGCCGCTGGCCGTCAGCGTGATTCGGGAACTCGCCGGGTCTTGCCGGTACTGGTCTTTCAGCGGCCGCTGCAGGGATCGAATATCCATGAATTCCTCGGAGTCTCAAGGTATTATAAACGGGCTAAGGCTGTTGCCACGGAACTCAGCGTAGCGGAAATTTAGAGACTACACGGTAAATTGCGCAGGACGAATAGCTTTGGCCGGGCCAATAGCCGCGCCAGTCAGCTCCATGAACTCTCCGCTTACTTCCGCTTTAGTGCCGTCCGCCTTGTCGCCGGGGACGCGATTTGGAAGTTACGAGATTCTTCAGCGCCTGGGCGCCGGTGGCATGGGCGAGGTTTATCGCGCCAGGGACACTCGCCTCGACCGTGGGGTCGCAATCAAGACCCTTTCGCTCGCCCTTTGTTCTCAACCGGAAGCCTTAGCGCGCTTTGAGCAGGAAGCCCGTGCCGCGTGTGCGCTCAACCACCCAAACATCGTCACGATTTACGAACTCGGGCAGCTAAACGGCACCCACTACATCGCCATGGAACTGGTGGATGGGGAGACGGTGCGGAACCTGCTGGCCTCTGGCCCTATTCCATTTCGCAAGGCGATCGCCATCGCGGCACAGATTGCCGACGCTCTCGCCAAGGCGCACGAAATTGGCATTGTTCATCGTGATTTGAAGCCGGAGAACCTGATGGTTTCTGGCGAGGGCACGTCCAAGGTTCTGGATTTCGGTCTGGCGAAATTGCGTGGGGCGAACCACTCGCCGGGTGCGGATGCTACGACCGTCATCAGCGAGCAGGGAACGATCATGGGCACCATCGGCTACATGTCACCAGAGCAAGCCACCGGCGGCGAGGTCGATTTTCGTTCCGATCAGTTTTCCTTCGGGTCGGTGCTCTACGAAATGGTCACCGGGTCTCCCGCGTTCCAGAAAAAGACGCGTGCAGAAACCACAGCCGCAATTCTTCGCGATGAGCCGGAGCGCGTCGGCTCCCGAATGCTGCAAGCTCCCGCCCCCTTCATTTGGATTGTGGAGCGCTGTCTGGCTAAGGACCCGGAGCAGCGCTACGCCTCGACACGGGATTTGGCCCGCGACCTCGCCGCAGTGCGCGAGCGGCTCGCCGATGCGCCTGCCCGGCTGTTGGAGCCTCGCCCCAACAACCTGCCGGTGCCGCGCACCGCGCTCATTGGACGCGAACCTGAAGCGGCTGCTCTCCGTCAGCTCGTGAGCCGCGAGGATGTGCGGCTCGTGACCCTCACCGGTCCGGGCGGCATCGGGAAGACGCGACTCGCCCTGCAGGTGGTGGGCGAAATCGCCGGCCAGTTTCCAGGTGGTGTTTGCTTCGTCGCTCTGGCGGCGGTTGGCGAACCAGGTTTAATCGCTTCCGCTATCACGCAAGCCGTGGGGGTAAGTGAAACCGGTAATCAGTCGCCGCAGGAAAGCTTGAAAGAGTATTTAAGGGGACTGAACCAGCCGACGCTTCTTTTGCTCGACAACTTCGAACACCTCGTCTCCGCCGCGCCGGTGCTGGCGCAGCTACTGACGATCAGCCCGAAACTCAAGGTCGTGGTCACCAGCCAGGCGCCCCTGCACGTCTATGGCGAACATGAATTTCCCGTCCCGTCGCTGGCGTTGCCAGACCTCAAATCCATTCCGCCTCTGGAAGTGCTTTCACGGCTTCCAGCAGTCGCGCTGTTTGTAGACCGTGCGCGGGCGGTGAAGCACGAATTCGCCCTGACCAAGGAAAACGCACCCGCGGTGGCGGCCATCTGCGCCCGCCTTGACGGCCTGCCTTTAGCCATCGAACTTGCGGCGGCACGCATCAAGTTGCTTTCGCCCTCCGCCATGCTGGCACGCCTCGAAAGCCGGCTGAACCTCTTGACTGGCGGCGCACTCGATCTGCCGACCCGGCAACAAACTCTTCGCAGCACCGTGGACTGGAGTTACGGCCTGCTCAATGCCTCGGAACAAACCCTCTTCCGGAGGCTCTCCGTGTTTACCGGCGGCTGCACGTTGGAAGGTGCGGAAGCCGTGTGCGATACCAAAGGGGATCTGGGCCTCGACGTGCTCGANNCGCTTCGTGATGCTCTCCACCATCCGGGAGTATGCTCTCGAACGCCTGGCCGAGAGCGACGATGAAGCGGCGACTCGCCGGGCCCATGCCGCTTATTACCTGGTGCTTGCCGAAGAAGGTGCCGAGGACTCGGTCATTCACCCCGAGTGGCTCGACCGTTTTGACCTCGAGCACGATAACTTCCGCATGGCGCTCGATTATCTGATCAAGACTGGTGACGCCGACTGGGGCCTTCGCCTCGGAGCCGCGCTTTTTCATTTCTGGGAAACGCGGGAGCATCTTACGGAGGGCCGTGACGCCATCGCAAAACTCCTGGTGTTGCCAGGAGCCGCGGAGCGTCCGAAGCTCCGCGCGCGTCTGCAATTCGCTGCGGCAATTCTGGCGGGCGATCAGGGCGATTACGGCTCTGCGCGGCAACTGCTCGAAGAAAGTCTCAACACCTGTGTCGAACTGAACGATAACCGCGGCGCTGCCGTCGCATTGAACGCGTTGGGCGTCTATGCTCGCGATCGTGGCGAACTCGCCGCTGCCGCCCTGCTCTTCGAGCGATGTGTTTCCATCTGGAAGGATCTCGGAGATTCGGCTGACATTGCCCGTGCCCTCAGCAATCTTGCCAACGTGATGAAGCTGCAGGGCGAATACGCCCGCGCCTCCTCGCTTTACGACGAGTGCCTGACCATGTTCCGTAAAGCCGGGGACGGCGCCGGGGTTGCCTGGACGCTGAACTACCTGGGCGACGTCGCCCGGGAAAAATCGGATTTCGCCGCCGCGCACTCATTCTGCGAACAGAGTCTGGCGGCGTTTCGCCAACTGCGGGATGGCTGGGGAATAGCGAGCGCGCTCTCCGACTTAGCAAGTCTATGCAGCGATCAAGGTAACAACGCCGAGGCGCGTCGTCTGTATGGCGAAAGCATCAGGATGTTCCGGGAACTGGGTCACAAGCGCGGCATCGCGAGGGTGCT
>PLKR01000408.1:5067-5685 GCA_003140655.1 Acidobacteriaceae bacterium
TTCGCGCGCCGAACGCTGGGCAATGCCGCGGGTCTGACGGCGTGGATGGAAGGCTGGGCTATGCCGGTCGAACAGGCCGTAGAGGAAGCGCTTAACGGCGCGGCCGAGCCAAGTCTCCGGACTCGGAACTCTGGTTAAATCAACCTGCCGTTTTGGGATCGAACATCCGCCGTACTGCCGAGACGCGATTGGCCGGAAAACCACCGCGGCGCGCGTGTTCGCGAACGGTTTCCTCGTCCGGCGCCAGGTACACGCAATAGATTTTGTCGCCAGTAACATAGCTGTGGAGCCACTTGATTTCCGGTCCCATCTCCTTCAGCACTCCGACCGATTTTCGGGCGACTTCCTTTATTTCTGCATCCGACAAATTACCCGCGCCCGGGATTTCCCGCTCGATCACGTATTGGGGCATGACCACCTCGCAGAACCGTCATGGTAGCAGATTTTTCGCCTGACAGCCCCCTGGGTTGTCTCGTCTGCTGGCAATCCGGCCTCCGAGTGTTTACCATGTCACCCGATGGCCCGCGAGACTGTGGTTGACTCCCGGCAGGAAATCCTGCGCACCGCCGCCCGCCTTTTCCAGCAGCGCGGCTACGACGCCACTTCCATGAACGACGT
>PLKR01000408.1:5714-6293 GCA_003140655.1 Acidobacteriaceae bacterium
GAAATCACCGTGATGCTGCACGAAAACCATCCTCTGCCGCCGGCGCTGCGCAAGCGCATCAACTCACGCAAGAAGGACTACATCCACTTCCTCGAAAACCTGATGGCCGAGGTGCAAAAACAAGCCCAGGAAAGAGTGCAAAGCCAAGCCCACCATTCTCATCACGCCAAAGCAAAAGTCAGCCCGCGCGCCGCTGCCTTTGCCCTGCTCGGCATGATCAATTGGATCTATCAGTGGCACAAGCCGGAAGGCGAATTGCAGGCGGAAAATTTGATTCCGCAGTTTACCGGGCTCATTTTCGGAGGTATCTTCGCGTGAAAACAACCTTCGCCAGCCTTCCGGAGATCGAGGAGCAGCGCGCCCAGAGCGGCAAGTCATACCGCGAGTTTCTCCGCGTGCCGGCCATGAGCGCCGGCCTCTACGTCCTGCCCGCCGGAGCAACCGACCGGCAAAAGCCGCATTGCGAAGACGAGATCTACTACGTAGTCCGCGGCCGCGCCCGCTTCAAAGCCGGCTCCGATGACCGGGAGGAAGACCGGGAGGAAGACCGGGAGGAAGACCGGGAGAATGACCGGGAGG
>PLKR01000138.1 GCA_003140655.1 Acidobacteriaceae bacterium
ATTCGTTATCGGGGGGCAGACCTGGACGAAGCGCAATTCAAGGAGTTACATACCGAGGTTGCGAGGCGAATCGAGCAAAGCGGGAAATTCTGGTTCTCGACCACGGAACTGAAAGGGAAGACGTGGTTTCGGATTAATCCGGTCAACTTCCGCACGCGTACGGAGCACATCGACCAACTGTTGGCCCTGCTCGAGCAGGAATGCCATTCTTGGCTCCAAAGTAGAGGAATGGCGAGCAGCCAGGAGAAGAGCCTCTAAGGCAACCCTGTGCCACCCCAAGAAATGGCCCACTTCCTTTCCCGTTCCTGCCGCGAGGCAATAACTCCTGGATAGTCGGCCATCCGGAAGTTATCGAGAAACGGGCTTCTGGGAGATTAATTGTGACTTCTCCGAATCCGACTTCCGGGGAGTTAGCTAGATTTACAACCTGTCCGGTAAAGGTGTTTGCCAGGCACTCGGATGAATTGACTGTTTCTGCCCCGGCCGCCACCATTTGTTAGAACTGAACCGCTCAGGTAGAGCGCTCGCGAAAATGCGCAGCGGGCAAGTCCCGAAGCGAAAAACATTTCCGCAGGATGTTGTTGTAGCTCGAAGATCTCGATCCCTTCTTTGATTTCGTCTCTGTCTGACTTCGGAGCCGTCACTTGGCTGCGACTGGCGCGAACTCCGCCCAATCCAGATCGAGTTTTACCCAATATGGAGCTTGTGGCGGTGGTGGAAATGCCTGCGCCCGGGTTCCCTTAAGAGCGAGTAGTTTCTGATACACGCACACGCCCCCGGGACCGTAAACGTTCGCGCCCTCAACCGTACCGTTTGCCCCGATGCTAGTGA
Organism: Acidobacteriaceae bacterium; assembly: GCA_003140655.1. Classification (GTDB taxonomy): domain Bacteria; phylum Acidobacteriota; class Terriglobia; order Terriglobales; family Acidobacteriaceae; genus Sulfotelmatobacter. The sequence continues at coordinate 832 of PLKR01000138.1, forward strand.
GCGTCTCGAGAGTGCCGACGGAGGGACCCTGGGTGAGCACGCATTGCTGTAGCAATTCTTTGAACTTCTTCTCTAAGGAGGCCTTGTAGCGGGAACCTGCCGGGGTGCGCATGTTGGCTTCCGCCTCGGCTTCTAGTAAGCGTTCTTTGGCCATGATCGGCGCCCAGCGGGTCGCCCATTGCTTCACTGAGTCAAAGTCCTTTTGCGTTTCCCATGTCTCTTCATTCCATTGGTCGCCGATGCGGGTTAGGGCTTTATCGGCCGCGACTGCATCAAGCCTTCCGTAATGAGAGGCCAGAAAAGCGATGCGGTTCAGGTTCAGCAAGGATNNCGAGGCCTCAAAACCGCGCTCGATTCTCTCCCAGGAGAGACTTGGATTATGGTCACAGTTGCAGATCAGGCCGGGTGCGGTCGCAACCTCAAAATAGAAAATGTCGCCCCTCTCCCCTCCGATGCGGTCGGCTACCCGTTCTAGGAGTTTTTCGGTATCCCCTGCCTTCCCACCGAACTCGGGCAGCAGGTTTCCTGCAAACGCGGCAGCATTGTAGTAATACCCCGGATCGAGCCTGTTTGCCTCCTCGAGGAGAGCTCGCTCCTCAGCCGCGCCCCAGCCCTGGTACCGGGCCACGAACTGCACGGCGACGTACCACTCCGGACACTTGGTAAGAAGGGATCTGGCTTCTTCGAGGATTCGCCTGGCTTCGGCAGTGCGTTCTCGGATCAGCTTCCATCCGCCTTCGCTGACGGTGTTGGCATCGCCATCGCCCCGCGTTTTGTAGGCATAGCCGAGGTAAGCATGAGCCAACGCGACCCGCGCGGTAACGGACTTCGGGCGCGCGGATGCCCATCGCTGGAGCTCCTGGATAAGCTCCTCCCAATCCTCATCCGTGGCGTGGGTTACTGGATACTGAACCGTGCTGGACAAACCTGCATACACAGTGTGAAGTTTCCATGCTCCGCCAGGGAATCTTTCCTTCCCTGCCCGCGCATGATCAGCGACGTAATCCAGGGCGTCGAATTTTTCTTTCTTCAGCATGCGTGCGATCGTATTTACGTAGTCACGCGCAGCGTGGACGTTACTACTGAGATCTTCGTTCAAGCCCGCAGCATCCTCGTCACTTATGCTGCGTGAGTTGGAGATCGATTTCAGATCAGCCGCCGTGTTAGGTGATGCGTGTCGCGCATAGCATGCCACTGATCCGCTGATCACAGTCAGCAGCAANNCTGCGGCATCGTCGTCACTTATGTTGCTTGAGTCGGAGATCGATTTCTGATCAGCCACCCCGTTTAGCCACGCGTGCTTCTCGTGGCATGCCGCTAATCCGCTGATCACAATCAGCAGCAACGCCAGCAAGCCGCATTTGACGGCGGCGTTTACGGAACAACTGGAATTCCGGGTGAAGTTCATCCGCTAACTCCCAACGCCAGTCACTTGGCGGCAACTGGAGCAGAAGTAAACTCCGCCCAGTCCAGATCAAGCCTTACCCAGTACGGAGCTTGCGGCGGAGGCGGAAACACCGTTGCCTTCTCCTGCTGGAGGGCGCGCAGTTTTTCGTAAATGCAATGCGACGCGGCGCTGTTCCAGTAGATCCGGATGTCCTCGACCGTGCCCGTTGCCCCCACGCTGGTGAGCGCTTTGAACTTACCCGAGTCGCTGCCCCCGGGCTGCACACACTGCCGCACCACTTCTTTGTACGGTTTTTCGAAGGCGGCCTTGTAGCGAAGCCCCTCGGGGGTTTGCATGTTGGTGTCCGCGGCAGTTTCTATGGCCAACCGCTTGGCCATAAAGCCGGCGAAATTCTTCGCCATGTCAAAGTCCTTTCTTACTTTCCACGTCTCCTCGTCCCATTGTTCGCCGATCCGGGTCAGGGTTTTGTCCGCGAAAATGGGGTCGCCGGGACGAGTACGGGCCGTCAGAAAAGCCATGCGATTCAAGTTCAGCATGGAGACTCCGTATTGCTTCTCCGAGGCCTCAAAGCCGCGCTCGATTCTTGCCATGGAGAGTTGCGGGGCGCCTTCACAGCCGCAGATCAGGAACGAGGCGGCCGCGACTTGAAAATAGAAAATGTCGCCCTCGCTTCCTCCGATGCAGTCGGCGATCTCCTGAGTGAACTTCTCGGTAGCTCCTTCCTCGCCGGTCCACTTCGGGAGCAGGTAGTTGGCGAGTATGCGGGCATGGTAGAAATAACCCGGCTCCAACTTGAATGCCTCGTCGAAGACCGCTCGCGCGTCGGCGGCGCTCCAGCCCTGGTTCTGGGCTACCATCAGCATGGCGATATACCACTCCGGGCACTTGGTGGGAAGGGCAGCAGCTTCGTCGAGAATTCGCTTGCCTTCCGCAGTGCGCTCTGCGAATAGCTTCCATCCGCTGTCGCT
>PLKR01000385.1 GCA_003140655.1 Acidobacteriaceae bacterium
GTCGCAGGCAGTACTCCGGCCGAGCCAGGCAGCAAACCGCAACCGGTGGCGCTGGACGTTTCCGTGACCGTGAATGGCGCCCGAACGGTGGAAGGCAGCGACAAGCGCGAACCTTTCTCCGAATCCACCAAGACGGTGCTGGTCTTCGGCAACGGTGCGGTGATCCGCCTGCAATCGTCTGTGGCACCCGGTCAATTGCTCTTTCTGACCAACGACAAAAGCAAACGAGAAGTGGTGTGCCAGGTAGTGAAATCTAAAAATTATCGCAACGTCAGCGGCTACGTTGAACTCGAGTTCACCGAGGCGGTTCCCGGTTTCTGGGGCATGCGTTTCCCCGGCGAGCGTATCGNNCCAGCAGTAGTGGCGCCGGCGGCAGGGGCCACGCCGAAGTTGCCAGAAGCAAAACCCGCCGCCCGGGTCGAAGGTTTCCCCACACTGCAGCCGGGATTTTCCAATCCGTCGCCCGCGCCCGTCGCTAGTTCTGAGAGAGGCGTCGCAAGTACTTCCGTCGAAGCGGCGAAGCTTTCCACAGCGGTGATTTCCCCTGTGGCACCCGCCACCAGCTTGCCGGCCGCGAAGCTCCCCACGCCAATTTCAAAGCCCGCGCCGGCACCGCTGGCGCCAACGGGCTCCTCGTTCGCCACTCAGCCGGACGCTTCGGTGAGTTCCTCGGCGTCGAACTCTGCGCATTCGCTTTCGTCGGTTCTCAGCCTTCCACGCGCCTCGGACGGTAGCGTGTCGCCACTCGCGGTCGTGCAACATCCAGAATCCACACCAGCCGCGGCGGAAAATTCCAACGAGTCGCTGAAAGCCGAAAACGCGCGTCTGCAGTCGCAACTGACGGCGCTGCTTTTTGCGGACAAGCAAAAATCGCCGCAAGCGTCACCAGCATCACAATCGCCCGCAGGTGCAGCCTCCGTGGAGCGCAAGCCCCTCGGTGAGGCGGCGAGCAAAATTCTGGATCTGCCCGCCACGGTTTCAAACATCGCTTCGCCAGCCAAGCGCGATGTCACTAAGTTCGAGCCTCCCACGCTGGACGAGATATTGTCAGCGGCAATCCCTGCCGCGCCTCCGGTTGCGACGTCCGGCTCCAAAGTCCCACCGACGCCGGTCGCCGTAAAACCCCCTGCGCCCGCGAAACCAGTCGCGGCTACGCTGCGATCGCTTTCGGAAGATGAAGAAGTCAAAATCCCCACGTGGCTCGAACCGCTGGCGCGCAACGCCGCAATTCGCGCGTCCGCGGAAGAAAGTTCCGCCGATACCGCGGTTTTCGACGCCAGGCCTGGTATTCACAACGAGGAGCTCTCCTCGTCTCCTGTGTCCTCCGCTGATTTGACGAAAGAAGCTGAAGCGCATGAGCCGATGGCACAGGAACTTCCATCGGTGGACGATGCCGCGGGCGACGACGCAGGGTCTGACGAGGTGTCCAGCGTTGCGGCGCCCAACTTTGGCTCACGACTGCTGATCGACGAAGAGCCGAGCGGCACCGAGGGCGTGTCGCGAATAAACAAAACTCTCATCTTCGCCATCGCCGCCGCATTTTTGCTGGCGGTCTTCGGCGGGCTTTGGTACACCCCGCAGGGCGGAGCGATTCTCAAGAAGCTACAAAGCTTTACGCAAAGCAATTCGGCGGCACCGCAGTCCGTCGCAACTCCGGCACCGGCGCAGAACTCAGCTTCGGGGTCCACTCCCGTAAAGGACGCGCAGGTTTCCGCATCCGCGCGGAGCAATCCAGGAGCGGCGCACACGGCCACCGACTCGCAACCCATCGGCGTTATCAAGAATCAGGCCGCCACGCCCGCAGCGCTCAACGCCAACCTGGTTGTCAATCCGGAGCGCACTTCGCCGGCAGCGTCCGGGTCCACAGGTAGCATCGGCCAGCCCGCGGTCAACCAGCCCGCCACCGCCGCGCAGAAGCGCCCTTCCCTCGGCGAGGTGCGTCTTACGGCACCGACGGTAATTCGTAAAGGCGACGCTGCCTCCCTTGACGCGAGCGATCCTGCCATCGCCGTCAACGGCTCCACGGCGCCAGACGATGCTTCGATGGGCAGCAACTTCGCCAGCAGTTCCGGCCCGGCGGTTCCCAGCGTCCCAGTTCCGATAGGCGGCGACGTAAAAGCCGCGCACTTGGTCAAATCCGTTCCGCCCGTGTACCCCGCGTTCGCCAAAACGCAACGTGTCGGCGGTGACGTCAAAATCGACGCGCTGATCGACGCCTCCGGCAAAGTCACAAGCATGAAAGTTGTCGGCGGACCAGTGGTGCTGCACCAAGCCGCGATGGAGGCCCTCCGCCAATGGAAATACCAGCCCGCCACGCTGGACGGCAAAGCCATCCCCATGCACCTGACAGTCACGATCCAGTTCCGCGTCCAGTAGTCGGCCAAGCGCTTGGGTTGTAGAACTCTCTAGNNTGCCGGGGCACGCAGAATTCTTTCGGTACGTTTCGTTTAGGCCCCCAAAAACTAACGCGGTCCCAAATATGCGCGCGCGGCTACGACCGGGCCTGGACATTTTTTCTGGGACACAGAAACTGTCTTGAACGCTGCGTGAAAATCTACGAACAACTCATGAGGCTTTGCGAACGGACAGGAAATGGTCCAGCAGGAGGCGGGCGAGGCGACGAGTGTTGTGGCGGATTACGGTGTGTTCTTCGAGGAGATTGTCCTGGAT
>PLKR01000345.1 GCA_003140655.1 Acidobacteriaceae bacterium
GAATCAATTGCACTCATTGACCCTGGCTAAGGCAAGTCTCAACGGCATTGAAAGGGGTGAGCATCTCGCCCTGCAGTGACACGTTGCGAAGGTGCAGGGAGCGGGAGCAGAATCTTGATCGGAGGTACTCCCCCATGAGTCCCAGATCACCCGTGCCAGTTAGACCAAGACCGACCAACCCCGGGATCGAAGAACAAATCCGTCAGCGTGCTTATGTGTTGTATGAAGGGCGCGGCAAGGCGGATGGGAAGGCACTTGATGATTGGCTGCAAGCAGAGGAGGAAGTGCTGACTTTGAGAAAAGACAAAGCAGCTACCGCCTCATCATAGGTTTCTCTCGTTACTGCANNTGTCGGGGTCGGCGTCTTTCCAAAGGGGTGAGGAAGTCCTTGACACGTCCTACGGTCTGGACTCTTGCAGGAGGACAACGTCGGATTCTCTGTGGCCGCGGATTACGGCTAGCTGTTTGCCGTCGAAGGAGTAATCGAAATCGCGGATTAGTTCCGACTTGAAGTCAGTGAGCATTTTTCCGGCCGAGCCGTCGAGATGCTGAAGCCAAATATTGGCGGCGTCGCCATCGCGCATGGCGTAGGTCACGGCCTTGCCGTCGCCGGTGAAGCGGATCGGCGCATCGCCAAAGAACCCAATGCCCGACTCGCGGGGCCGTTCGAGTTCCAGGAACCTGGGCGGCTGGCTGGAATCGAGGGGGACCAGGGCCACCTTCTCTTTGGGGTCACCCATGCGAAAGGTGACGAAAGCTGCGAGCTTTTCATCTGGGGAGATTGCGATGCGGCTGAAAACCGCGAGATCGGCAATCCGTTGTGGAGCTCCGCCCTCCAGCGGAAGCTTCTCCGGCCTTCCGTCCGCGTCCACGTAGAACACGGTCTTGGCGTCGGGAGAGCAGACGGGAAGAAAGTCGGATTTCCCACTGGTGAGTCTCCTGGGGTTTCCTCCGTCAGCATCCGCTTGCCAGATGTTGTCGTGTATTTTTCCCGCAGGTGGGGCGGAGAAGACAATGTGTCCGTCGGAGCAGGCACGGGCAAAATTTGGGATAAAGAGCTGCGAGAGGAAGGGAGTTTTGGCACCCGAGTCGGGATTGAGCAGGGCCAGACCGGCAGCGGGGGAAGAGGTAATAAGCTGGCCGTCCCGGGTCCAGGAGACATAGCTGATTGGTGAGCCGGCGGTGAGTTGCCGGGCTTGGGTACTGCTGGCGCCATCGGGCATCACGTANNGTGACCGGGGAGACTTTGCCCGATGGATACGAAACAAAAACAATCTGTATCTGGGTGTTATAGGGACCGGCGCCCAAAACCAGCAGCCCGCTGCCGTCCGGCAGCCAGACCGACTGCGCAAAGAACCTCTCATTCGAGGTCGCGAGTAACTTCCGCTTGCCACTCTCGATGTCGATTGCAACCAGACCGGAGAGCGCGTCTCCCGGCCGAACAGCCGGGCTAACGATGGTTTTGCCGTCCGGAGACCATGCGGGTTCGAATAACTGCTCGTTCATGGGGCCCTGGGCCAAAGTTTTTTCCTCGCTTCCTTCCAGCGAGCGAATGATCAGACGGTACTCGCCGACCTTCGGATTGTTCGCTACGGTGTAGACGAATTTACTGCCATCGGGAGAGAAGCTCAGGTTGGAATCTATGTCTGTGACCAGCTTCTGCGGAGTGCCACCGAGCACGGGAGCGCGATACAGGTACTTCAGTGAGCGGCTGCCGATTTCCGAGCGAACGAAATATAAGTAATTGCCGTCCGGAGAAAAGCGCAGGCCCAGGTAACGCACTGGTGCGGGAGGCACGACCTGGGTGTTGCTGGCGGTAGGAATATTGCGCAGCCACAGGCTCTGCTCACCATTGTCATTCATGACGTTGAGGATGTATTTACCGTCGGGTGAGATGGCTACGAGCGTGGCTTTGCCAGTCTCCGTTATTTTGCTGACGGAAAAGTTTTGGAACGCAGCAGGCCGGGCGCGGGAGAGGAACGCGTAGATTCCGTAGGAGGCTGCGGCGACCAGCAGAATCGCAACCAGGCTGGTGATGCCGAGTCCTAGTTTGTGCTGTTTGGCGACGGTAACGACGGAGGAACTGCTCGCGGTATGCGCGGGTTGACTGGCTGCTGGTGCGGCGGTTGCTGCTTCGGGGGCTGCCGGTACCTGGCGGCTGGAATCGGTATCGCGCTTCAGGCGTTGCAGGTCTGCGCGAATATCGGAGGCGTGCTGGTAGCGGAGGTCGCGGTCTTTTTCGAGAGCTTTACTAATGATGTCTTCCAGCTTGGGTGGTAGATCGGGATTCAGGCGGATGGCTGGGGCGGGAGCACGGTTGAGAATCGCTTCGAAAATTGTGGCAGAGCTTTCTCCACGGAAGGGCAGAGTCCCGGTCGCCATTTCGTAGAGAACTGCGCCAAATGAAAAGAGATCGGTGCGTAGGTCCAGATCTTTGCCTTTGGCTTGCTCCGGCGACATATAGGAAATGGTTCCCACGGCCATTCCCGGATTGGTTAGTTGCTGTTCGTCAATCACGCCCGTCGCGGTGTTCTCCGAGGCAAGCTGACTGGAGGAAGTGGGTGCCAGCGTGACCTTGGCCAGCCCGAAGTCCAGAATCTTGGCGTG
>PLKR01000559.1:0-594 GCA_003140655.1 Acidobacteriaceae bacterium
CTGGATACGATCGTGGCGCACCGGCGGCTGTATCCGCGCAGCGGGTTCCTGGCGCACCTGATCGGCTATGTGGGCGAAGTGACGGAAGACATGCTGAACCAGCCGCAGTTCGAACTTTATAGCCCGGGCGATGTGGTGGGAGTTTCCGGCGTGGAGCGGCAGTACAACACCGCACTGATGGGGCAAAACGGAGCGCGGCGGGCGCTGGTAAACAGTCATGGCCGCGAAGTGGGGCTGCTGGGAGAAACAGAAGCGATCCCCGGAAAACCGCTGAAGCTAACGGTAGACATCGATTTACAGATTGCGGCCGAAGAGGCGCTCGAAGGAAAGAATGGCGCTATTGTCGCGATGGATCCAAGGACGGGGGAAATCCTGGCGATGGTGAGCCGGCCTACATTCGATCCCCAAAGTTTTTCGGTGCGGGTCTCGCGCGATCAGTGGAATAAGCTGGTAACCGATCCCGATAAGCCGCTGCTGAACAAGGCAATTCAGGCGCAGCTGGCGCCGGGGTCGACGTTCAAAATCATCATGGCGACGGCAGGCTGGCAGGAAGGAATTGCACAGACGCTACACGTGAACTGCACGGGCAGTGCC
>PLKR01000559.1:703-3335 GCA_003140655.1 Acidobacteriaceae bacterium
ATCGGCGCGATCTCCATGGGCGGGCGTATGGTTGTGCCCCACGTCGTAGATCCGCAAGAGCTGCCCAGCGGATATGTCGAGACGAGTCACGTTACCGAGACCAAGAACATCCCGATCGATCCGAATGGGTGGAACTTCATTACCAACGCGATGTCGCGAGTTCTGCAGCCGGAAGGCACAGCCCCCTCGGCGCACGTTCCTGGGATTGACATCGCGGGCAAGACGGGATCGGCGCAGATTGTCTCGCTGGCTACGCGCGCGAAGTTCAAGAACAGTGAAGCGCTCGCGCAAAATGGGTGGTTCGTGGGATTCACGCCGCGGCGTAATCCCGACATAATTGTGTGCGTGCTGTTTGAAGGAGGCGAGCACGGGAAGTTGGCGGCGAGGCTGGCAACTCAGGTGCTCAAGGCTTATGTCGACAAGCAGCGCCTCGCGCCACAGAAGATGGTGGAGAAGCCGAAGAGCGACGGCAAAGTCGACATAGGCGCTCTCTGGACAGCGCCTGGTGGGGACAAGCTGGAAGGTGGGCGCTTCTCCGTGGAGTTGCCGAAGAAGCCGCTGGCGCTGGCGACGGCTGCTCCGGGAATTGCGAGTACCGAGTACCTAGTACCGAGTACCGCGAAAGTCCAATGAAGAGACCAGGGGAAGAAATCACACTCAGGGAGGTAGTTGCCCGGTACTCGGTACTGGGTGCTCGGTACTCATGAGCCGTTACGTTTCATTCCGCGATTTTGACTGGCTGCTGCTGATCTTTGTGCTCATGATCTGCGGGCTGGGAGTGATGGAGATCCNNGGGGTGGGGGCAATGTTCATGATCAGCGCGGTGAACTACCAGGCACTGCTGGACAGGATCCACTGGTTTTACATCGCGGGGGTTGCCTCGCTGATGGCGGTACTGGTGTTTGGGCAGAAGTACCTCGGTGCGCGGCGGTGGATCAAGATGCCGGGCGGCAATCACTTCCAGCCTTCCGAATGGGTAAAGCTGATCCTTATTCTGGCGGTGGCGAAGTATTTTGCCGACTTGCGGCATCGCGAACTTTCCTGGCCGGACTTTATGAAGGCCGGGGCAATTGTCGGCATTCCCATGCTTATGGTGCTGGCGCAGCCCGATCTTGGCACAGCCCTTACCTACCTGCCGGTTGCAATTATGGGAGTATTTCTCGGGGGAATGCAGTGGAAGCAGGGACTGGTCGTGGTTTTACTCGCTGCCGTGGGCGTGGGAGCGGTGTTCTTTACTCCCCGAGTGCACGTTTTAAAGTCTTACCAGAAGCAGCGGCTCACAAGCTTTATAGATCCTGAAAACGATCCTCAAGGCACGGGGTACCAAGTTGAGCAATCCAAGATTGCGGTGGGTTCAGGAGGGTTGTGGGGCGGGAAAGGCTCGCAAACACACGGGGCCTTCCTGCCAGTCCCACAAACGGATTTTATTTTCGCGGCGTTTGCCGAAGAGCATGGTTTCGTGGGCGCTCTGGGAGTTCTGCTGTTATACTTCATAGTGCTGATGCGTTTGACCCAGAACGCCCAAACAGCGCCCGACCGCGCTGGCACGTTCGTGGTGATGGGTGTGGTGGCTGTGCTTAGCTTCCATATCCTGGTCAATGTTGGCATGGTGGTCGGTTTTATGCCGGTCACCGGAATACCCTTACCGCTGATGAGTTACGGTGGGTCTTCCGTGTTGTTCATGTTCCTGGCGCTGGGGATGGTAATGAACGTTCGAATGCGCCGCTTTGTGAACTAGCTGGGTGACCGGAATAAGAGAACCGGCTGATTCAACAGGATTAAATACCAGGTTCATGTTTCTTGAACTGGATTCTTGAACGTGGGAAGACGGCAGGGAGCGGTTGCTGTGCCGGGTAGGCGCAGCCCCAAAAATATCGATCGCCCTCGCGTAAAGGGGGCATTTCACCGGCTGTCGAGCAGTCGAAGGCCGGGCAGGATTGAAGCTAGAACGCTGCTGGCAGGGAAACGGCCCCCCGACCGGAAACGGTCTGAGAGTGCGGTCACAAACCCGGCAGACGCAAAGCGAACAGTGCAAAAGATACCCAAGCTTGTGCAGCGGATTCGGCTAGGGAGAAACCTCCCCAGCCCCAGCCGTCCCCCGTGTGGGGCCAGCATCGCGCGACGCTCGATCCTCCCGTTTCCTTCCTCGCTACGCATCGGTGAAGCCCGCCCGACTTTCTTAAATTAGTCAGGGCGGGACCGGAGTGTCCATGAATAAGGAGTTGTTTGTTTCTTCCACGCCACACGAAACCAAGGTGGGGCTGGTGGAAGACGATCTGCTCGCGGAAATCTACCTCGAGCGCGAAAATGAATACACCCTGGCGGGGTCCATCTACAAAGGACGCGTGACCCGGGTGCTGCCCGGCATGCAGTCTGCCTTCGTTGACATTGGCCTGGAGCGCGATGCTTTCCTGTACGTTTCCGACTTTATGGAGTTGGANNCGGCGGGCGAGGCGCAATTGCCCGCAGGCAATGATGCAGCCGACCCGGAGGCAAGGTTCGGGAACGGTTCCAATCAGGATTTTGTCGAAGCAGAAGAACAGGCGGAGCCTCAGTCTTCGGCTGCGGCCGCGCCGGACGCTTCCGGCGGCGGGGCTTCTCAAGACCGTGAGCGGGGAGGTTATCGAGGACG
>PLKR01000559.1:3345-5743 GCA_003140655.1 Acidobacteriaceae bacterium
GAAGGGCGTGATCGCGGTTCGGAGCCGCGCTTTACTCGGCCTTCGAGCGAGAATGTTCCTCCTCCGGCTGCTCCTCGTCCCCAGGAATCAGGACGAAGCCAGCAGTTTGGACCGCCGGCGGGTTACCAGCCGATTCTGCTGCCCGGAGAATCGATCTCCAAGTATCGGGGACTGGCGCAGCCACCGGTGCAGGAGCGGCATTCTCAGTACGCCGGAACTGAAACGAGCGTTGCCCCTGCGCCCGTCGCAGAGCCCGCGGTGCCTTTCGGGACGACTTTTCCAGACGATGAACCCATCTTTGCTAGTGCGGCTCCAGTTGTCGAAACTCCGCATGAGCAGAACGACAGCTCACGACACGCTCAGGAAGATCGCTCGGTGTCGAACACGGCGGCGTCAACTACGGTGGACTGGAACCGCGAATTTCGCCGGCAGGAGGTGGCGAGCGTAGCTTCGGCAGGGGCCGGCGAAGAGGCTCAGTTTAGTGAAGAGTTTGTCGAGGAAGACGACGAGATGGTAGCTGTCCCTGAGCATTCGGATCGGCCACTGCCTCCGGTGCGCGAACCGGAGGCCCCAGCTTTTGCCGCTCCGGGAACTCTGGAGGAAGAGACCATCGACGAAGAAGAAGCGGACACGGTCCGTTATGAAGAATCGTCCGATGAGGGCTATGAAGAGTTTGAAGAAGTGACGCGAGCAGCAGGTCAGCCGGGTTCGGAGATTGGGCAGCGCGAGCTTTCTGAAGTCCGGGAGACCGTGGAGGAGATCCACATGTCGTCTTTAGCCGAGGCCGGTGTTGCGCCGGCTGCAGAAGCAGCGGAGGGCGAGGAAGACTCCGAAGAATTGGAACTGGAAGAAGCCCAAGCGCAAGCGGAAGCTTTGCTTGANNGGACGCCGTGGAGGTGGTCGCCGCTTCCCGCGTCGCGAGGCGCAGGAGGTTCCGAAGATCAGCGATTTGCTCAAGGAGGGCCAGGAAATCCTGGTGCAGATTGCCAAGGAACCCATCGGCAAGAAAGGCGCGCGCATCACCAGCCACATCGCGCTGCCGGGACGGTTCCTGGTCTACATGCCGACGGTGAACCATACCGGGGTTTCGCGAAAGATCGCATCGGATGAGGAGCGGCAGCGGCTGAAGCGCATCGTGATGAGCGAGCGCGACAACGGCCACGGCGGCTTCATCGTCCGCACCGCGGCGCAGAANNAGCGCGTGCTGCGCGATCAGGTTACGTCCGACTTCTCCGTGATCTGGGTTGACACAGAACCAGAATACGAGCGCATTCTGCGCTTCTTCAATCGCTTCCAGCCGGGATTGGTCAAGCGCGTGAAGCTCTACACCAAGGAGACACCGCTGTTCGAGCAGTTCGGCCTGAAAGAAGAGATGGACAAGGCGCTCAAGTCGAAGGTGTGGCTGAAGAGCGGCGGCTACATTGTGATCAACCAGACCGAGGCGCTGGTGGCCATCGACATCAATACCGGCAAGTACGTGGGCAAGACCTCGCGCCTCGAAGACACGATCGTCAAAACCAACGTGGACGCGATCAAGGAGATTGTGCGCCAGATTCGCCTGCGCGATCTGGGCGGCATCATCATCATCGACTTCATCGATATGGACGAACGCCGCAACCGCCAGCGCGTGATGCAGGCCCTCGAAGAGGAACTCCGCCACGACCGCGCCCCGTCAAAAGTTCTGCAGTTCAACGATTTCGGCCTGGTCGCGATTACCCGCAAGCGCGTAAAGCAATCGCTGGAACGCACGATTGGCGCGCCTTGTCCCTATTGCCAATCGACTGGCTACGTGAAGTCGTTGACCACGGTCGCAAACGAGATTTACGTGGAGATGCGCAAGATCGCCAAACACCTGGAGCACGAAGACGTAATGCTGCGCGTGCATCCGGATGTGGCCAAGGAATTGAAGGCCAACAACGGCCGCCTGCTGAACGAGATGGAAGAGCTGACCAAGCGGACCATCATCGTGAAAAGCGATCCGGCGCTTCACCAGGAGCAGTTCGATATCAACTGAGCNNACTCGGCGACCGGGATATAATCTCTGCCGCAGCACCTTCGCGAAAGAGGTTCTGATGCTTTCATCAGTAAATTTCTGGATGTGTTTTGCCGGGCTTGTCTATCTTGTCGCCGGAGTGTTTATACTTCGAAAACAGATCAGCGCGGCTCGCGGCTGGGACAAGCTCATCACCTTGGGCTGTATCTTCATCGCCGTTCCACTCGCCGTATTCGCGCCCGAGCATTTCGGCGGCCCGATGGGGGTCCCGGAGATGGTCCCGTCCTGGATGCCGGCGCACTTGTTCTGGGCATATTTTGTCGGATGCTCGCTGTTCGCGGCGGCTACCAGTCTTACTGCGAGGAAGTTCGTACGCTTGTCGTCCACCCTGCTCGGATTGATGTT
>PLKR01000559.1:5753-6703 GCA_003140655.1 Acidobacteriaceae bacterium
CCTCGTCGCCGCAACAATCGAAATGGATGATTTTATTTGGGCGCATCGTCATAGGGATTGCTGCGATTTTTTTTGCCGTAGAATTTTTCCTTCATCCCGAGTCTGCGCCCGGCTTTCCTTTGGAAAAGATGACGCCATTATGGGTTCCATTCCCCGGTGTATGGGGATACCTCACAGGAACGATCCTACTGGCTGCTGGAATCGGCTTGGCCCTGAACAAAAAATCCCGGATAGCCGCAACCTCGATTGGCGCACTAATGACCGTCGTCACTCTATTCCTATATCTGCCTATTTGGATCCTCGCCCGCGGCGGAACAACGCCGGAGATCATGGAGGCGATAAATTACGTCTTTGACACATTGCTCTACGCCGGAGCAGCACTCGTGCTGGCATCGGCATTGCCGCGCGATCCTGATCGCGTGGAGAAAACGTAGCGTCCACGTCTCGAAGATCGCAACGCAGCTGAGAACTGGCAACCGGAAACCGGAAACTGAGAACTGAGAACTGAGAACTGAGAACTGAGAACTGCTGCTAGCTCCCCGGATGAGCCAGAGCTTTCACGGCTAGATCGGAACGGTCGCGGAGTTTCTGCACGGTTTCGTGGATGGCCTTGCCTGCACCAGCATCATTGTTTTCNNCTGGCTGCGTTTTAGTTCTTCGAGTTCTGTGTTGACCCTTGCTACGCAGGAAACCAGACGGATCAGAGTGCGGGCGACATCGGCGCGAAGGCTTTTCTCCTCGAGGAATCCGGCATTGTAGGCGTCGGCTTCGGCGGCGGTGAGCGTCAGATTGAAAAAGCGCATGGGCACGACCTGGCGATACTTGGGATCCGCCACGCGGACGAAGACGCGGATCGATTCCTCGACGCGGCGCAGTTTGCCTTCTTCGGCGGAGAGTTGCTGTGCCGTGATGACCGGTGGCTGGAATGCCCGAGGCGGAGCGGGCACTTT
>PLKR01000559.1:6735-7923 GCA_003140655.1 Acidobacteriaceae bacterium
CGCCGAAATTTTTCCAGCGCGCTGCCGTAGTCGGCCTGGAGCATTTCCTTCTGCTCGATCGCAGCTACGTGGTCGACGGTGACTTCCACGCCGTCCACTGTGCTGAGAATGCTGCCTCCCATTTCGTCCAGGGCCTGNNAGGGCTTTGGTGAAAAGTTGGTCAAAGCATGCGCCGAACGCGGCATTGTGGGCGGCAACCGTGGCCAGCACGCCGGGATGATAGAAGGAAGAATCCAGCCAGCGCTTCAATTCGCGCACTCGCGAAACGATGCCGGAGTCGATGAGCGAATTGAAATCGCGATAGTGGGCGATCTCTTCGCGCAGCGGATCGAAGTTCCGAAGCAGTTGCACGTGTTCTTCCGGAAGCGTTGGCACGTCAGTATCGGCAAGAATTTCGATGAGGGCGATTTCGAATGGAGAAAGCGGAAGCGATCCGTCCAGTCCGTAGCCGTGCTGCTGCCACTGACCCTGGACGCGGGGATGGCGGTAAAGAAAAGTTGCGATGAGATCGGTTTTGTCGCGGTTGACTTCGCTGGGCTCGCGGCGGCGAACAAAGTAGCGAAGCAGGGCCTCGGCGACTTCCGAATCCGTGTCTGGAGTGAGTGCCCGGCGCAGCATCGCGGGCGTGATGGCCATATCCAGCAAATGCAGCCAGCGGTACATCCGAGAGAGAGTTTCCGGGAGGTCGTCCTCCGAGTGGCGAAGCGAGACCTCATCGAGCCCGCTTGGAATGGGCACATCGCCGCCGAGCGAATCTCGCATCAGCTTCTGATAAAAACCCTGGACTGTCGCCAGGATTGCTAACTCAAATTTAAGATCCTCGGCCAAGAAACGCTCCCGGGAGCTTCTCCTCGTCGGTTGAGGGAATTCTTTACTGCTGTTCAAGTAAAGACCAAAGTCACCAACGCCGCAAGTTACCAGCGGAGCGTCCATCATGGTTTGGTTCTGCATTCCGGAAGTGCATGGCCTTCCGCGCAGGCGAGTTCGCCGCTCTGGTGACGGTAGAGGAGATCGACGAGGCAGTGGCCGTACGTCTTTGGGATCGATCTCGACGCGCATCAGGAAAAGGCCGGATTCTTCGTCGGCGTGTTCGTCGGCATGCAGGATGTTGCCGTTGCGGCGGTAGACGAAGTCGGCGATGGTGGCGACTTCGCCTTTCGCGTCGGGGCAAGAGATTAGGAGGATGGC
>PLKR01000287.1 GCA_003140655.1 Acidobacteriaceae bacterium
GCATCCAATCGATGTAAGCGAGACGAGATGGAGCGTCGGAGGCTAACGGGACACCGCATGATACTCCAGCCGGAGCTTGTGATAAATTTTGCTAAGGGGCGCGTAGCTCAAATGGATAGAGCACCGGATTTCTAATCCGGTGGTTGCAGGTTCGATTCCTGCCGCGCCTACCATTTCAAAGCAACTAGTTAGGAAGCTGCGCTTGCGGGGTCGCGGCCTCCGAATGGTCAGAATGCCCGGTTTTTGGTGAAATCATGCCCGAACCATGCCCAAACGCAATTTCGAGCAGGGTATTGGACTTCTGCTTCTGAGGCTGAAAAATCCCGTGCCCATTCCCCAGAAGCACGCGCTTATGGTGTTTCGCTCACGGCAAAATCCATCTTGCCATCGTCCTTCGTTTTGGGGGTTGAGTTTCATTGTGAACGACGACGCGACGCCGGACGAGGCGAGTCGCGATGTCGATTTCAGATAGTTAGCTGGAGGTCAGCAGGATTGGTTGAGCGCCCACCGCGACTGTGCCTCCGGAAATGGTGTGCTTGTTCCCGGCCACGTCGAAATACGAGGTGAATCCCTGCGGGGCCGTAATATTCGTTGTGCCGCACACGCCGCCATTACAGGTTTGTGATGTATCCCAGATGGCCATGGAAGAGGCACTTGAGCCCGTGATCGTACAACTCCACTGGGTTCCGTTCTGACTACAAGGCTGGACCGTGTTCCCTGTCGTCCATTTCACAATTTGCTGGTAGGCCACACCCGCCGGATTCAGTGCCTGTGCGTTCGGGTCGTAGAACTCACCGCTATCATTGAAGTCCCACCCGTACCAATAGAACTTCGATACGCCGGATCCCATCTGTACCAGGTAATAGCGCGCAGCGAAAGCCGCCTGCTGCTGAGGACCGGCGATCGCGGGACCGCCGTTCACTTCGCCCCAACTGCCTTCGGTATCAAACAGCGGCTTGTTCTGCTGGCCAAAGCTCGTCGTGACGTTCTGCAGATTCTGAACGATTCCCAAAACATCCTCGGGTACCGGGCACTGCTGACAAGTTTCCGAGACATACCCGTGGAAGGCGATGACGTCGGCCAAACTTCCACCATTGCTGTTAGCCAGATATCCGTTCATCCATCCCGCCACATCACCCACGGGTGGCGGGGTCGTAAACTTCGCATTAGAATCGAGCGCCGTCACGATACTACGCATGTCCTGGGCCATTCTCGCCAACATCAGGTATTGCGCATTCGAGTTATTCGGACAATCCGCCACAGCGTTCCACTCCTGGCTCACGCTCGGCTCATTCCACATTTCCCAGTACGTGATCTTGCCTGGACCCACGTGGTTCAGCAACGCCGTCACAAAATTCTGAAAGTGCAGGTTAGAACCCGTGCCGTCACAGTTAAGGTCGTCGGGCGGATCACAAATCCCCGGTCCATTCTGCGACTGAAAATCGCAGCCCGTGTTTGGCGGCCCCACACAACCAGCGGGGTTACCGTTGGAAACGCAGTTGACGCCTCGCGATGAGGCCCAACTCGGGGTTGCATACATCGTGAACATCACATCCTGACCACCGGCCTGCGCCTCGCTGAGCCACTGGTCGAGTGTGGTGAAGTCATAGACGCCGTCCGCGGTGTTGATGTCGGCCCATTTCACACTGCCCCCAAGACTGCGCCAACTGGCGACGGGCACTAGAGAAGCCGGCCACGGATCGGTCAACAGATTGGTGGCAATGCCAAAAAAGGATCCTGCAGAACTACCACCACCGCCACCACCACCTCCTCCGCTTCCCAAATTGTTGGAGCCGCCGCTTCCCCCGGAGCAACCGATATTCGATACGCACAGTACCGTTAACACGAGGCAGCCAAACACCAGCCACGGCCTCGATAGACGTTCGGGAACCGCAGTCTTCACACTTGGGCTACTAATCATGATGGCTTGATTCCTTTACTTACAGATTCCTCCTTAACACGAGGCTCTCGGACGTTGCTTGATTTTGCGAAATCCGCCGCCCGAGTATCCGGCCCTGCATGCGGCGGCTGGCGCGAGAGATTGCGGGTCGTGCGCTATGTCCTCAGGAAGAAACTTCAGGGCGACGAAGCGCCCAAGTTCAGTGTCTTCAGCCGTATAGACTACACCCATACCTCCGCCGCCCAGCTTCTCGATGATGCGGTAGCGCGAGATGGTTTGGCCGATCACTGGCGCGAATCTTACGTTTCTAAAACGGACAAGTCAACGAAAGCTATGGGGTTGGCGGGGCTCAAAACGATTATTGTCGCAAGATCGTTATAGCANNAGTCTCTAGTCGCAAAGAAGAACCCGTCAGGTCGGGGTGATGAAGCGACTCGCCGAACCCGAGCAACCCTGCATTCGTCGGTTACGAAAGACACTGTCGCTATTGCCCCATCGATCATGCCGGAAAATGAGACTACGGGTTAACCCTCCTTAATGGACTTGGCGGTAACGTAGTTAGTACAGACGCTCACCCGCTAAAGGGCCGAGCGGTACTTACTCCTCGGAACGAGGAAGAGACTATGCACAATTCAAAAACCCCCGCATTACGGCGCAGCTCGCGGCTACCGATCACTGTTCCGATACTGGTTACCAGTTTAGATCCGGGATCCAGATTCTCTGAAGTCTGCGAGACCTTGGTGGTTAGCGCCCATGGTTGTGCGATGCGGGCTCCTATGAAGCTAGAAGCCGGAGTTCCGTTGCACTTTCACAGCCAGGAAGGTCGTGAGACGACGGCGCAGGTTGTCTGCTGCCAGCCCATTGGATCCGATCAGCAGAGCTGGAGCCTAGGCGCACGGTTCGACAGGCCGGAAAATTTCTGGGGGTTGCAGACTTGTCCGAAAGATTGGACGAGACTGCCGACGACTATTGAGGGAAAGGTCTCTCCCATGGTCTCGTCTACTAATGTCCTTCCGCCCAATCAGGCCACAGCCTCTGCAAAAATCGTGCTCGATAGAATCAAGAAGCAACTCTCAAATGAGCATCTCAAGGCGATGCTTGCCGAACTTGTTCAGCCACTTGAGGGGGAGGTGACGGACCTTAAGGAAAAGCTCGCGCAAGGAGCAAAGCGGAGCCGATTTGAGGTGTCGCTGTCGCAAATTCCTCCCGAGCTCGAGCAGCAGCTGGAGCTGCGCCTGAAGAAGGAATTAGGACCGCAAGTCCTGAAGCAGGCGCGGGAGCAGTCCGAACAAGTACTTGAAGCGGCGAAAGTAGCCATCGACCAGAAGACAGCGGATACTCATGAAGAATTTCTGCGGCGGGTCACCCTGGATCTGCAAGCGGTAGAGCAGCGAACTCAGGGACTTTCGACCGATGTCGTTCAGAATTTGCGGGAGCATCTGAATCGTGGGCTGGGAGAACTTCACCAGCATGTCATCGACGCAGGCAACCGCCTCAAGGGGCTGAGTGACGACCTGCTGCGAGTTATGGAGCATAGCTTGGGTGAAGTACATGATGCCCGCCGTCAGGAATTGGAACAGATTCAAGCGACGGTCACGGTGGAATCGTCGCGCTTGCAGGAACAAATCGCCGATCTTGACTGCCGCATGACAAAGCTGGACGAATCTGCTCGACGGCTCGAGTCCGGCCTCGATAAACGCCTGTCGCAATTGTCCAGCGACACAGTACGCAGTGCACGCAGCCAACTGGATAGCGCGCTGGAAGTGGTTCTGAGTGAGCTTGGCACACGTAACGTCCAGGAACTCCAAAAGCAACTTGATGGGGCAAGCGCAAATTTGCAGACGATGCAGAAAGGCATCGAAGCCTCGGCTTCCGATTCGCTCAGGGTCCACGTCGCTGAGACTCTGCAATCTTTTGATCGTAGAATGGAAGAACTGGCGCAGCAGTCCGTGGAACGGTGGCAGCTCGCCCTCGCCAGTACTCTGAACTCCCTCGCAAGAACCCTTGGCGAGCAATTCCGCTTGCAAGCGACAACTGACACTAACGCGAGCCAACATTCTTCGGTCGAATAACTGGTGGTGTTTACTTAGCTACGTCCCCCGATATTGAATCTGGGTCTGTTGAGCAATGCGGTTGGTGGCGACAAATCGCCT
>PLKR01000538.1:0-255 GCA_003140655.1 Acidobacteriaceae bacterium
AGAAGCTGAAAGCCGAGACCGAAGGCGATCGTGAGCAGTGGGAGCGCTTCGTGCTCATCAAAGTGGACGCCCGCGAAGGCATGAGCATGTACCCGCGCCTGCTCCCCGGAGCCACACTCCTCATCGACCGCCACTACAACTCACTCAAGCCCTATCGCAAGGGAGAGTTCAACATGTACGCCGTGCTCAAGAACGAAAGCTGCACGGTAAAATACGTGGAAACCGCCGGTAGCCACCTGATTCTGCGGCCCCACA
>PLKR01000538.1:292-2798 GCA_003140655.1 Acidobacteriaceae bacterium
GTTTCGCGAAATAATAGTTCTCCGCGGCCGTCTCCGTCCGCATCTACGGCGTCAAGCAACTCCAGCCGCGGCGTTACATCGAGGTGGAACTTGTCGGTTACCCCGGAATACAGCTTGCGCAGATTGCCGTAGATGTCGGTTCGAGTCACCAACGTAATCGAGTACTGCTCTGGCGCCGCGGTCGCTCCCGGCGCAGGAGGAAAGTGCGCTTCGGCGCTCAAGATCATCACCGGCTGGCTGTTCACCCACACATCGAAGGTCCGAAACTGAAGGTTCTCAAACACCGGCTGCGCAGGCTTTGCCGGGGCCTTGTGGCCTGCGGTTGTCGTCTTAGCGGCAGCCGGAGGCTTGGCAGGAGCAGGCGGGTTGGCTGGAATGCGGTTCTTCGCCAGCGCATTCGCGTAGGCCCGGACTTCATCTGCCGCCAGGGCGAGCATCTGATTGCGCCGCTCTTCCTCTTCGCCCGTCTTCCAGAAAAACTTGTAGGGCCGCGGATCGGGTCCACCCGCATCGGAAATTGCCGGCACAAGTTGCACTGGTTCAGCGGAGACGGCGNNGGACTGCGTAGGCTTGCCTCGGCGCAGCGCGGGGCGATAGTAGTTTTCCGAGGTTTGACCTGGTGAGGTTTGACCTTGCGAAGCTTGAGCCTGAGAGTCCTGGCCTTGAGAGGCTTGACCTGGTGGCGCTTGACCCGGCGAGGTCTGCCCCACCGACGGCGCTTGCTGCTTAACGCCTTGATCCGCCGGTTTGTCAGAAGCCGACGGAGCTGCGGGCTTTGGCGCGTCCTGGCCGGAGGACCCACCGGCGGATGATCCACCGGCGGATGTACCGCTCGCCGGTGAGGAAGAACCTGGGGATCCGGCCGTGCCGGGCTTCTCCGATGAGCCTGCCCCGGCGGGAGTGCCTGAGCCAGATGTGGGACTCGGGCTGGAAGCCGCGGCTGGCTTCGATGTGTTCCCTCGGTTCAGCCGCGGCGGTTCATCGCTGCCGCTGCTGTCCATCCCGACAGGCACGTCCTCTGCTTTGCGCGTGGTCTTCGGACCCTCCGTTCCACGCGGCAAATAAGAACCCGCGCCCACCCACGGATGCGGGCTGCCCGGATTATTGCTATGCAACGCTCCTCTAACCGTGAATAGGCCCTGCGAATCGCCCGCCTGTTCGGCCTCATAGACAGTACCGGATTCAAGCGCCATCGGCACTGGATCCGCCTTATAGACGCTGGCATCGTGGAACTTGCCGTCGATCAGAATTGCGATCGGGATTAACGTCCCCTTGCCGTCGCTCGTGAGCTGCAAAAGACCCACGGCCCGCGGCCCTTTAACATTTTTTTTCGGCTTCTTCTCTTCGGGAAGCTTTTCCTGAGGAGTCTGCTGCGGGCGTTTGAGTTGCGGTTTGTCTTGTGGCGCCGCACTCGGCGGAGCCACTACGGTGAGAAGCCCCAGAATGACGATGACGGCGGACCCTAATCTGCGGTATAAGAACTTTCTGGACATAAGTCGTTCCGGAAGTCGTTCCGGCCTCGGCGCAGTTAGCGCTGACGCCGTCTCCGACCCTAACTTCCCTGGAAATGAGGCGCTCATGAGTATCCATGTCAATGATAAGGCTCCCGAGTTTACTTTGCAGGACGAGAACGAAAAGGAAATCTCGCTGAAAGGTCTGCGGGGCAAAGTGGTGGTGCTGTATTTCTATCCTCGCGCGGATACNNGCGCAGAAGAAATTTCAGGACAAATTCAAGCTGCCCTTCTCTTTGCTGGCGGACGCCGACAAGAAAATCGCCGACGCATTTGGCGTGCTGCAGGAAAAGAACATGTACGGCAAGAAAGTCATGGGCATCGTCCGCACCACGTTCATCATTGGGCCAGACGGCAAAATCCAGCACATCTTTCCGAAAGTGAAAGCGGAGGGCCATGCCGGAGAGGTGCTGGCTTACCTGAAAGAATCGGCGAAGGGTGCGGCGTAAGAACAAGTCAGAAGTTAGAACTCAAAATGCAGAACTTGGACCGAATCTTCTCTCCGAATTCTGACTTTTGCGTTTACTCCTGACTTCTGCGTTCTGACTTCTCTGTGACCTTTGTCCACCTCTCGTCCACTTCGAGCCATCAGCCCCCTTGAGCGCTCATTCTTCGCTCGCGGTCCGAGGCGCGTGGCTCGCGAACTTCTCGGCAAGGTTCTGGTTCGGGACAGCGGAGGGCTCCTTTTGGCGGGCCGCATCGTCGAGGTCGAGGCTTACCTCGGNNTTCGGACCTCCCGGTTACGCCTACGTTTACTTCATCTACGGCAATCACTATTGCCTTAACGTTTCGTGTGAGCCCGAGGGGAAGGCCGGGGGAGTTCTTTTCCGCGCGCTCGAACCGCTCCTAGGCATCGAGGAGATGGCGCAGGCGCGAAAAGTTGCGGTGCAAGGCCCTCGCGATCTTATTCGACTTACCAGCGGCCCGGGACGCCTGGCCGAAGCCTTCGGCATCACGCGCACGCGCGACAACGGATGTGATCTCACTTCCCCCAG
>PLKR01000383.1:0-7200 GCA_003140655.1 Acidobacteriaceae bacterium
TGCGGGACAGCCAGGTTGGGCAGGAGAGGTAGCAGTTCTCAGTTCTCAGTTCTCAGCCTCAGGCTTCTCTCGGCTTTAAGACTTCCCTTCCAAACTCTTGGATTGGGTTCCCTCATTTGCTTAGCTGGCGGAGTTTCCCGGGCAGAATTGGAATGGTGGTCCTCCAGTTTCGCCTATCGGCGGCAAGAGCACGGCACTGCAGTGACGGAAGGCTCCCAGCTTTCGCGGCAAATGGCGAAGTGACTGTAGTTTCGGGCTTGTGCGGGTTCTCCCGCGATTGTAGGCCCCGACCGGGTAACCTTCCATTAGTAAGGGCTGTTGTAGAATCGAAATAACTTCTTATGAGCAACAAGCTTCCTATCGGTATTCTGGGCGCCACCGGCGTGGTTGGGCAGAGGTTCATCCAGATGCTGGAGCATCATCCGTGGTTTGAAGTGGCGTGGCTGGCCGCGTCCGACCGTTCTGAAGGCAAGACCTACCCCGAAGCCGCGCGCTGGCGGCTGAAGACGTCGATTCCGGCAAAGGTGGCCGCGATGAAAGTCTCCCCGGCCACGCCCGAGGGCGCGCCGAAGATTATTTTTGCCGCGCTCGATGCTTCGATTGCCGCCGAAATGGAGCCGCGCTTTGCCGAGGCGGGCTGCGCCGTGGTTTCCAATTCCAGTGCGTTGCGCATGCAGTCTGATGTGCCGCTGGTGATCCCCGAGGTCAATGCCGGGCACATCCGGCTGATTGACGGGCAGGCCTGGCGGAAGAAATCCGGTGGCTATGTGGTGACCAATCCCAACTGCTCGGCCATCGGGCTAGTGCTGGCGTTGGCGCCGTTGCAACGGAGCTTCGGCCTGGAAACAGTGATGGCCGTGACCATGCAGGCGGTCAGCGGCGCGGGGTATCCGGGCGTGCCTTCGCTCGACATCCTGGGCAATGTCATTCCTTACATCCGCAATGAAGAAGAAAAGATGGAAGAGGAAACGCTGAAGCTGCTGGGACAACTGAATGGGACGAAGGTTCTGCCGGCGGGATTCGCTATGAGCGCGCAATGCAACCGGGTCGCGGTCGAGGACGGGCACACGGAATCGGTTTCCGTGCGGCTGAAGACGAAGGCCACCCGGGAAGAGATTATCGCCGCGTGGAACGACTACCGTGCTGAGCCCCAGGAACTGAAGCTGCCCAGCGCGCCTGAACGTCCAGTGGTTTATCTGGAGGCGAATGACCGTCCGCAACCGCGGTTTGATGTTGACATGGGAGCGGGCATGACGACTGCGGTGGGGCGGCTGCGGCCGTGCGGTGTGCTGGATTGGAAGTTCACCGTGCTTTCGCACAACACCATCCGCGGNNAACCGCGCCCTGCTTCTATAACCGGCACTGCCGTAATCCCGCAAGCGAGCCATGCCGATGATCGTGATGAAATTCGGCGGCACTTCGGTGGAAGACGCCCGGGCCATCGAGCGCGTGGCCGAGATCGTCAAAGACCGGCTGCCGCAGAGGCCCGTGGTGGTGGTCAGCGCCATGGCCAAAGTTACCGATACGCTACTGACAATGGCGCGCGCCGCGGGCGCNNGACTTCCACTCGGAACTGGGGAGCGACTTCGAGGGGCTCGACGAACTGCTGCGCGGCATTTCCGCGGTGGGCGAGTTGACCCCGCGGACCACCGATCACGTCGCGGCTTTCGGTGAAATGCTTTCCAGCAANNGCGTTCGTGGCGCACGGACTGAAGGGCGCGCACGTGGACGCACGCGAAGTTCTAGTGACCGACAGCAGCTACATGGAGGCGGTGCCGCAGCAGGAAGAAACCACTGAGCGGCTGCAAACTAAGGTGAAACCGCTGCTCGAGGCCGGGCAGGTTCCGGTGATGGGCGGGTTCATTGGGGCGAACCGTGCGGGCGTGACCACGACAATTGGACGAGGCGGCTCCGATTATTCTGCCGCGATTGTGGGTGCGGGGCTGGGCGCGGAGCGAATTGAGATCTGGACCGACGTTGACGGGATTCTGACCACCGATCCACGCATTTGTCCGGACGCGCGGCGCATCAAGGTAATCAGCTTTGATGAGGCGGCGGAACTGGCGTATTTCGGCGCCAAGGTGCTGCATCCGGCGACGGTGCTGCCCGCCATCCAGAAAAACATTCCTGTCTACGTGCTGAATTCGCGAAATCCGTCGTGCGAAGGGACCAAGATTACAACTCGTGCGCCGCAGGGCAAGAATATTTTCAAGGCAATCGCAGTGAAGAAACGCATCACTATTGTGGACGTGGCAGCTCCGCGAATGCTGCTGGCTCACGGCTTTCTGCGCGCGATTTTCGAAGCCTTTGACCGGCACAAGGTCGCGGTCGACGTGGTTTCTACCTCTGAAGTGAGTGTTTCGCTGACCGTCGATTCGAACTATGCCATTCCCGCCCTGGCGGCCGATCTGGCCAAGCTGGCCGACGTGAAGTATGAAGGCCGCAAAGCCATCGTCTGTCTTGTAGGCGAGAGCCTGCGGGATAAGCCGGGCGTGGCCGCGCTGGTATTTGGCGAGTTGGCAGACAAGAAGATTCGCATGATTTCGCAGGGTGCGTCGGAGATCAACTTGACGTTTGTGATTGAGGAAGATGAAGTGCCGGAGGTGGTCCAGCGCTTGCACGGCACGTTTTTTGCGGACCTGGACCCGGAAATTTACGCGTAGCTCTTTGCGCTCTTCGCGGATTTTCTNNGGAAAGACCGGATCGCTGGTGGCGGAAGTAGCGCGCCGGCGCGGGCACGACGTTCAGGTCGCGGGCGCCGCGGAGAATGCCCATGGCGCGGCTCTTACCGCGGAGAAGCTACGCGGAATTGATGTGGTGATTGATTTCACCGCCCCCTCTTGCATCGTCGGCCATATCGATGCCTGTGTCACGGCGGGTAAGAACATGGTCGTCGGCACTACCGGCTGGTATGAGGAACTGGATCGATTCCGTAAATTAGTCGAGAGCCGCGGCACCGCATTCGTATATGCGGCAAACTTCTCCGTGGGAGTGAATTTGTTTCTCGACATTGCGCGCGCGGCCGCTGCGGCTTTGCGGCACGATTACTCCGGACAAATCTTCGAGCGACACCACGTTCAGAAGAAGGATGCGCCGTCGGGGACGGCCATCGCAATCCAGCGTGGAATCCGAGAAGCGAGCGGAAGGAGTGAAGGTCTCGAGATCACTTCCTTTCGCGAAGGCGACGTCGTGGGCATGCACGAGGTCGTGTTGGAATCCGCTGCCGACAGGATTTATCTGTGTCACGACGCCAAATCGCGCCGGGGCTTTGCCGATGGTGCGGTGCGCGCGGCGGAGTGGCTGGCCGACAAAAAAGGTTTCTACGATTTCAAGGATGTGTGGCGAGAGCTGTAGTTCGGCCAACTGTTCCCACGCAAAGCCCATTCGCGCTATCTTATTAGCATGCAACTTCGTGGTTGTGGTACCGCGCTGGTCACGCCCTTCCATCAGGATGGCTCTGTCGACGATGCTGCCCTGCGCAGTCTGGTGGCGTGGCAGGTGGAGTCCGGCATAGATTTTCTCGTTCCCTGCGGAACCACTGGCGAGACGCCCACGCTCACGCACGATGAATGGCTGCGCGTGATCGATACCACCATCGAGGTGGTCTCGGGACGCGTGCCTATCATGGCGGGAGCAACCTCGAACTCCACGCACGACGCAGTGGAAAAGGCTAAAGAAGTTGCCGCGCGGGCTGGAGTAGACGCCATTCTCACCGCTTCTCCCTATTACAATAAGCCGACACAGGAGGGCCAGTATCGGCACTTCAAGGCGATCGCCGAGGCCGTGGGCGACAAGCCGGTCATTCTTTACAATGTGCCCGGGCGCACGGGAGCGAACATTGAACCAGCGACGCTGGCGCGACTGGCCGAGATTCCGAACATTGTGGGCATCAAGGAAGCCAGCGGCAACATGACACAGATCGCGGAGGCCATCAACGCAGTGCCTGAAACATTTCTGGTTTTTTCCGGAGATGACGCGGTCACCTTGCCCGTAATTGCGTTGGGGGGCGTCGGGATCGTCTCGGTGGCATCGAATGAGATTCCGCGCGAAATGGCAAACATGACGCGGGCNNTACCGTCTGCCGCTGTTGCCCATGCGGCGCGACACTCGATCGAAGCTGCAGAAGATTGTGATGGACGCGGGACTGATCGCCAAGCCGGCGGCGCCCGCGCCGGAAGCCGCGGAATTCTACATCTATGAAAACTGGGTGGCCGGGCCGCACAAGATCGTGCTGCACCGCGGATCGTGCGGGCAATGCAACCAGGGCAAAGGCCGTCCGGCGGGGCACGACGCCAACCACGCGCGCTGGCATGGACCCTACCCGACGCTGGCCCAAGGGCGCGAGATCGCGCATGGCATGGCCGGGGTGCTGATTCGCAGCGAATGCAAGTGCGTGTGAAGGCAGAAGTTGAGAAGTCAAAAGGCAGAAGTAAGAATGCGTAAACTTAGGTTTTACTTCTGACGTCTAACTTTCTGACTTCTGCATTTCCTTTATACTTCCCCGCATGCAATCTCTGAAAACTTCCATCGAACGCTTGGCTGCGCTGGGCGAGGTCGAGCACAATCCCGAGGCGCGGCCGGCGTTTCTCGAATTTCGTGACGCACTCACCCAGGGCAAGATCCGCGCCGCCGAAAAGATCGACGGCCGGTGGGTGGTCAACACTTGGGTCAAACATGGCATCCTGCTGGGGTTCCGGCTCGGCGAACTGGCTGAGACGGGCGGGGCTGGACTGACCTTCGTGGATAAAGATACCTTCCCGGCCCGGCAGTTTTCTGTGGGCGACCGTGTGCGCATCGTGCCGGGCGGTTCGTCGGTGCGCGTGGGCGCTTATGTGGCACCGTCGGTGATCTGCATGCCGCCGATGTTCATCAACGTGGGAGCCTACGTGGACGAAGGCACCATGATCGACTCTCATGCGCTGGTGGGTTCATGCGCGCAAGTCGGCAAGCGCGTGCATCTGAGCGCGGCGGCGCAAATCGGCGGAGTGCTCGAACCTGTGAATGCGGCTCCCGTGATCATTGAAGACGACGTGCTGGTGGGTGGTAATTGTGGGATCTATGAGGGCACGCTGGTGCGCGCACGGGCGGTGCTGGGCGCAGGAACGATTTTGACGCGATCGACGCCGCTCTACGACCTTGTGCGCGGCGCAGTTTATCGGGCGACTCCCGAATCGGTGCTCGAAGTTCCTGAAGGCGCTGTCGTCGTGCCGGGTTCGCGCGCAGTGAAGAAAGGCGCGGCTAAAGAGTTGGGAATTTCTTTGTATACGCCCGTGATCGTGAAGTATCGCGACGAGAAGACAGACCGTGGGATTGAGTTGGAAGACTGGCTGCGGTAGTGAACGACTGCCAGCAGTGCCTTCCCATTCCTGCTAAACCTTCCCCCGACGGATGGCGGACAAAATGAAGTCTACAAGGCAGTCATTTGATGGCCGGAACAAGTTGTCCACTCTTCGCCGAGTCAGAAAAGAAATTCTTTTCTAAGGCGTGGGACATACAGTTCGAATTCTCGAAGAACGACAAGGGCGAGTTTGCGTTTGTAACGGAGCATTTCAATGGTGAGGATGTGAAGGGAACGAAAAAGTAGAAATTCCGAAACGCTCTGCTATTGGCGAACCTCTACACTTAGCTTTGCAGCCCCATTCGACGTAACTTGAATCTGCCCAAGCTTCCCGATTACCGCATTTGCGTGCTTTAGAGCCTCTGCCCCATACGTGCTCGTAATTCCCAATACCTTCATCCCGCCCGCACGCGCCGACTCAATCCCTGATGGCGCGTCTTCAATCACAAGGCAGTCCGCAGGATCGGCGCCCAGCAGCTTCGCGCCCTTCAAATACGGCTCGGGATGCGGCTTCCCGTTCGTCACATCATCTGCCGTAACCAGAATCCTGGGAACAGGGACTCCAAAACTCCGGAGCCGTGCACTTGCCAGATGGCGACCTCCTGAGGTCACTATGCACCAGCGGCCCTCAGGAATCGAGCGGACGAGATCGACAGCGCCGGGCATCACGGCGACGCCGTCGCGATCATCCGCCTCGCGGCTTTCGAGCTTCCGAACTTCCGCTTCCGCATCGAGGTGAGGAGCGACTATGCGAATCACTTCGACCGCGCGGATGCCGTGACCGATTGCTATCACCTTCTCCTCGTCAATTCCCCGCTCGCGGGCCCAAGCACGCCATTGCCGTTCCACGGAGCGAGTTGAGTCGACGAGGACTCCGTCGAGATCGAAGAGAACGGCGGCGCAGCGAAAAATAATCATTCCTTTTTTTACCACAGAGAACACCGCTACGCGGAGAACGCAGAGAACACTGCGAGGCGCTAGCCGGTCTGCGCCGGCAGAATCTGCGGCTCTGGTGGACCCGGTGCTGCGTGTTGGTCACGCTCGCGGAGTTGCAAATGCCGCTGGCGGAAGTGGGTCTTGGCGCGCTCGCCCCAGGCGCGCACGAACCAGTAGTTCAGTCCGGCGCCGATGGCGGAGCTCACGAAGGGAATCACGCGTCCCGCCCATTTTTCTACCACCTCAGCGCTGGCTCGGGCGGCGATACGTTGAATTACGCGCGGCACGAACTTGTTGACCACTTCTTTTTCCAGCAGTTCGCGGCTGATGTCGACTCCGGCCGCGCTGGCGGCGGCGATCCAGAGTTCGGCGATTTCATGGTCGGTGCTGAATTGAAAACCGTAGACCAGGCTCAGCTTCTGGATGGTGCGCATGGTGATGGCTGACAGAATACCGAGATCTGGGAAGATGGTGATCAGCCCGCCCAGGCCGAAGCCGGCCCCCTCAAGAGCGGCAAGCCTCATGCCACTACGAATGAGGTCGTCGGCCACAACATCGAGCTCGCTCATCTCGAGCGAATACACTCCGTGATAGCCGCTGATGGGCAGCCTGTATGCGCTACGGAGTTGCAGCAGAAACTTCCCGGGATCGACTTGCACCGTAGAGTAAGCCCGCGTCAGCCCCTTGATCAGCGTCTTCTCGACGCGGAGGCGAAGCCACGATTTGGATTCAGCATCGGCCATTGATTCAACCTTAACTCACCGCGCCGGAGAATGCTATAGAACCTGCGCCCGGTACGGATCGCAACACGGTCTGTGCTAGCATCATCAGTATCTAATGCCAACGGGAAAACTGCAGATTATCCCCCTGGGGGGCCTCGGCGAGTTCGGTATGAACTGCATGGCAGTGCGCTGGGGCGACGACAT
>PLKR01000383.1:7234-10959 GCA_003140655.1 Acidobacteriaceae bacterium
GCGCTGCCCTGGATTCTTTCCGAACTTAACGTGCCGGTGTGGGGCACGGAGTTCACGCTGGCCTACGTGGAAGACAAACTTGACGAGCATGGGTTGCTCGACGACTCTGACCTGCGCGAGATTCATGCCGGCGAGCGCTTCAAGGCCGGCGTGTTCACCATCCATCCGATTCGCGTGACGCACAGTCTGGTGGATTGCGTTGCGCTCGCGATTCACACTCCACTGGGCGTGGTGATTCATACCGGTGACTTCAAGGTCGATCCCACGCCCACCGACAACCATCTCTTCGATCTGCACTCTTTCGCGGAATACGGGAAACAAGGCGTGCTGGCCCTGTTTCAGGATTCGACCAACGTTGAGCGCAAGGGTTACACGCCCAGCGAGCGCGCCGTGCGACGGAAGTTTGACGAAGTTTTCGCGCACACCCAGCGGCGGCTGTTCATTTCGTGCTTCTCCTCTTCCATTCACCGCATCCGGTTGGCGGTGGAACTGGCTCACCAGCACGGACGTAAGGTGGCCTTCATCGGCCGCTCAATGAACAACTCCGCCGAAATCGCCGAAGATCTGGGCTACCTGGAGATTCCCGATGGGCTCGTAATCAATCCCGGGGAGATGAAGAATTTCCCGCCGGAAAAAGTCTGCGTGATGATCAGCGGAACCCAGGGCGAGCCCATGTCGGCTCTGTCGCGCGCGGCGGTGGACAATCACAAGCACGCCAAGATCGAGAAGGGTGACACGGTCGTGCTCTCGTCCCGCATTATCCCCGGCAACGAGAAAACGATTTACCGCATGATTGATCACCTGTTCCGCCGCGAGGCGTATGTGATTTACGAAGACGGCACCACGCCTCCCATTCACGTCAGCGGACACGGCAGCCAGGAAGAACTGAAGCTGATCATCAACCTGGTGAGGCCGAAGTACTTCATTCCCATCCATGGCGAGTACCGGCAACTGAAACTGCACGCCGAAATGGCTGGAGCCATGCACAGTTCGGTCGGAAAAGTGATTCTGATCGAGAGCGGCGACATTCTTGAGTTCGATGAACACAACGCACGCAAGGCTGGACGCGTTAACGTGGGCCGGGTGTGCATCGATTCCGGTTCGCGAACGGACGTGGTTGAGGATTTGATTATTAAAGACCGGCGGCACTTGAGTGAAGACGGCATCGTTCTGCCCATCATCGCCATCAACAAACTTTCAGGCCGCGTGGAAACTGCGCCGGAGATCGTAACGCGTGGCTTCAATCCGGGCGAAGACGGCTTGCTGGATGGAGCCCGGCGGATTGTCGAGGACACATTGGCGCACTCCAGCGAAGAGGAAAAGGCTGATTACGGCGTGATCAAAGAGAAGATCCGCGCTGATTTGAAGCGCTATATTTCCAAGCAAACGCAGAAGCGGCCGCTGATCATGCCGGTGATCTTGGAGATCTGACTGCGCGCCACCGATGGTAACGCTCAACGACATTCGCGCCGCCCAAGCCCGCATTCACGGCATCGCGATTCGCACCCCGCTAATCGAATTCGATCATCCAGAATCCGGCGTTCACGGCCTTTTTCTCAAGCCCGAAAATCAGCAGCCCGTCGGCGCTTTCAAGCTCCGCGGCGCCTACAACAAGATCGCCTCGCTCTCGGAAGACGATCGCAAGCGCGGAGTGATCACTTACTCCAGCGGTAACCATGCTCAAGGCGTGGCCTACGCAGCGCGGGCGTTGGGCGTGAAGTCTGTCATCGTCATGCCGGAAAACGCCCCCGCGATCAAGCGCGAGGCCACGGCGGCGTTGGGTGCGGAGATCGTCTTCGTCGGCCCGAGCAGCGCCGAGCGCCAGCGCAAGGCCGAAGAACTCGCCGAGCAGCATGGATACGTGATCGTGCCTCCGTACAACGACGAGCAGATCATCGCCGGCCAGGGCACGATTGGATTGGAGATTCTCGAAGACCTGCCGGAGGTGGAAACGGTTCTTGCGCCGGTGGGTGGCGGAGGCATGATCAGCGGCGTGGCTACGGCGATTAAGTTGAGCAAGCCCTCGGCCAACGTAATTGGCGTGGAACCAGAACTGGCGGCCGACGCGCAGGCCAGCTTGCGCGCCGGAAAGATCGTTCAATTCCCTGCTGACGAGGTTTTGCGCACTATGGCCGACGGCCTGCGCACGCAAAGCATTGGCCCTATCAACTTCGAGCACATCCGCCGCTACGTCGATGACATTGTAACTGTGACCGAAGATGAGATTCGCGAAGCGGTCCGGCTGCTGGCTGCAAATCCCAAAACCATGGCGGAGCCCAGCGGAGCCGTGGCTGTCGCGGGGTTCCTGTTCCACCGCGACGAACTCCCGAAGACGAAGCTAAACGTAGCCATTATCAGCGGTGGCAACATCGATCCGGGGATGCTGGAAGAATTCCGCCGCGGGTCACGGTACAGCAACTAGCAATTGGCAATTGGCCAACAACCCCGTTGAGGGAACCCGGACAAACCCGAGCGGCCGAATGCTCAATGCTAATTGCCGACTGCCGGCTTCGCGTGACGATGAAACAGCCCGCGCATTACGTCTGGATAGTATTCGGAGAGCACGTTGTAGGCGCTGTTGCCCCCCAAATTGACCGCCCAATTGGAGAAGACGCGGCTAACACTGCGGTCCGGAGGCGGATAATAGCTGGTCGAGATTCCGCAGGAGATCAGTTGGCCGAATGTTTCTGAGTTATTAAACCGGGACGTGCCCTTATCCGTGCGCGTCACAAATGTGCGATTGATCGCATACCACACCCGCGTAATCATCGATCCCCTGCCCTGCCGAAAATAGCGCGGGTCTTCGTGCAGGATTGAAGGCAGAACACCGTAGATCAGAATGCTGCTTGTGATTTGATCGCCTTCGGCGGCCGCAAAACGCTTTCCGTAGGCGTCCCAGCCTTGTCCGTAACGCGGCTGGCCGTTTGCGGCCTGCTGCAAAGCTGCCTGAAACGCATCTCCAATGTGCGCGCTGATGTCGAATGCCTGATGCAGCGAAAGCCTGTATTTTTCGCTCACCGTCAAAGGATGCCGGTTGGCTGGAGTATCGTTGGTGTTCTCAAAATCCGGAATCATCCCGAACATGCGCTTCGGAGGTGTCGCCAAGTCTTGATTGGACGACGTTGCGGCCGCTTGGCCGGCCGGCGGATTGGGACCAGCCGGCTGCGAATTCGCTCCACTGCCGCTTTGTCGGCCCGCCGGCGCGTTAAGCAGGAACCTGGTTCCAGTTGCACCAATACCCAAGCTGCTCTGAGCCGGAAGGAGTGGCGCAAACACACAGGACATCAGGCCAATCCACCAGATCCAGCAGATCCAGCCCAGAAATCGGTTCATTCTCGCTGTCCCTTTCAGATCGGCAGAGCGCAAGATTCAGCATACGTCGCGGCTTTCTTGTTGGAACGTTAAATCAAGCGCGGGGTTGTAACGAATGTAACGGCGGCGAAAATGTCGTGGCCGCGCGGCCCNNTCCGAACGGCCACGCTCCCTGAAGAAAGCCGTAGACTGAGCCGAGCGCGCAAGCTCCGGCGAAAGCCAGGATGAACCATCGGCTCCGCGCTTCCAGCGCGTAGCAGACCAGCATTGCCGTTACCGCGAAGAGGCCGAAAATGGATAACGGTGTCATTGGAGTGCAAGCCGCGTGCCCGGTTAGCAATCCTACCAGTTGCTTATGCATTCCAATCGGCGCCGACGAGCTAGTCAACGCTAAAACCGATTCCGCTTGACCG
>PLKR01000646.1:0-19567 GCA_003140655.1 Acidobacteriaceae bacterium
CCGCCGCTGGCTCGACGCAGCAACCTGCGGCCGAGATCACAGGCACATGGTCAGGTACCTTCTTTTCTAAGCATTCAAATGTTCCGCCCTTCACGATGACAGTGGTGATTAATCCAGACTCGCGGGGACACCTCATCGGCAGTTCCACCCTCAACTCGGATTGCCTGAAAGGCGTGCAACTTGAAGTCACGGTGACGGGCTCGAAGGTTGTGCTGGCAGGCAGCGACGAAGAAGGGGATAACATTACGGTGCGAGGCACAGTTGATAAGACGGGCGCACTGCTGAAGGCTTCCTACATTCTGAACGGCAGCGCTACAGGGAGGTGCGAAACGGACGGCGGGACAGCCAGCTTGGCGAGGCGGTAGTGGTTGCGCTCTGACTATCGACTTCCAGCAATTGATTCGAGCCATTAGCTTTGGTCCCTGGCTGGTTCCGGTTTCGGTTCATATCAGGATACTTTCAGTCAGTGATGCATCATGTGTTTCGGGTATGGAAGCAGGTCCCAAGCCTGCCAGAACGCTTTCATTTCTTCCGGGCGACCCAGAGAGATACGGATGTAAGTATCCATTGGCGGAAAACGGCGTCCGATCAGAATATTATTCTTTTGGAAATGCTGAATAACCTCCTCTGCCGGATGAAAAGTATTCATCATCACGAAATTGGCGTGTGAATCGATAGGTTTAAGCGCGCGAGCCATGGCCTGATTGAGGAATTCCTGACGATCGTCTGCATTGCGGCGAACGGACTCACGGACTCCGCCGGTGTCATCCAGCGCGGCCGCAGCGGCTTGAGTAGCGATCGCATTGATGTTGTTTTCCGTAGCAAAGGTCCGCATTCGCCGAATTAGCTTTGGCGAACCGACGCCGTAACCCAGCCTCAAGCCGGCGAGACCATACACTTTGGAAAAAGTGCGAACCACGATCACTCTCTCGTCATCGAGCGGGCGATCGATGAACGACGCGTACGTTCCGGACGTGCCAGCGTAGTGGTGATATGCCTCATCGATCACGACAAACGTGGACGCCGGAAGCCTAACGATAAAGTTCTCCAAATCCTTGCGAGGAGTCAGGGAGGCAGTCGGGTTATTGGGATTGCAGATGTACACCAGCCCGGTCGAATCATCCGCACCCGCCAACATGCCATCGGGATCATGGGCGAATGCCGGGGTCAAGCCCACTGATTTGACTTCAGAACCCGCCGCGCGCGCGTAGTGTTCGATGGCTTCGAAAGTCGGTGAAGCCTGGATGAGTTGCTTACGATTGCTGAGAAACGCGAAGGCAGCCATGCGGAGGATTTCTGTAGATCCGCAGCCGAAGAGAACCTGCTCCGGCTTCACATTGTGAAAACTGGCTACATGTTCTGCCAGGGCGTCATATTCCATGCGTGGGTAACGGTTTGCACTCCCGATAGCAGATTTCATGGCATCAACCACGTTCGCGGAGGGGCCATACGCATTTTCATTGCTGTTCAATCGGATAAAGCCGTCACCCTGCTTTAATCGGAACGGCTCGAATATGCCACCTCTCGAAACTCCCGTCAGCGGCCACCGCATGGCCGCGGCGGTCGCAGCACTGGCACCGAAGCGGACAAAGCTTCTGCGAGATGTAATCATGTGGTCTCCTATGAAGAGCAACACTCCCTTTTGGTTACGTCAGTTCTGCGCGAGAAAGGGATAGGGACAACAATACCATCTCGCGTCTGACCCGCCCCGGTACAACGTCGACGGCCTTTATTTTTCCTTCGTGGCAGAGACGTTTGGTGATCTCGTCAACTGAACCCGCGAGCTGCGGAAAGCCCAAGGGTTCAGCCAGGCAGACATGATCTCGTTTGGCTTCTCCTCGAGACAATATCAGTAACCGCCGTCCCCGCTCGGTGGCGCCGATTGTGGGTCTTCAATTCGCGACAGGAATGCTCCGCATCCCTGCTTGCTTCGGCAAATCAAGATCCGGACGGTAGCCTCGTGCCGCGAAATAGAATACATAGAGATGGCAAAAGAACGGGACCCAAAACGCATAGCGNNAGAGAAGAGCCGAGCTTTGTGTGCGGGCCCAGATGCTTGAGGCTCAGGGCGAAGATTGTCGGGAACATGATGGAATGAAAGAACCCGAGCAGGACCAGCGCCCACATAGGCGCCACTCCGTTTCCAAGCAGAACGACCGTGAGGCAGATCAAAGCCGACATTCCGAACAGCGAGAGCAGGCGGGAAGCCGCGATCCGCTTCATGATCGCGGAGCCGGCAAATCTGCCAATCATGAATCCCAGCAGGTGCAGCTTCAGATAATTTGCTGCCTGCTTCTCGGGCAGTCCCGGCATGCTGTATTGCGCAAAACGGATTACAAAACTGGCGACGCCCACTTGTGCACCGACGTAGAAAAATTGCGCCAGAACGCCTTTCAGCAGATGTTTATACGGCCACAATCCGCGCAGGCCTCCGACTGCGTTCGGTATTTCAGCGTCATCCTCTTCGCGGACTTCAGGCAACTTCGAAAAGAAGATGAGCGCGGCTACTGCAAGGAAGAGTCCTGCGATTACCAGATAGGGCCCTTTAACAGTGTTTGCCTCAGCTATCTGGTAAGCCTGCAGCTGGGCGGGAGTCATGGCGGACAACTGCATGCGCGAATACTCCACTCCGGAGAGGATGAAGGCAGCCCCAAAAATTGGAGTGACAACGGCGCCGACTGAGTTGAACGATTGAGCAAGGTTCAAGCGACGCTCCGAACTCTCAGGAGGACCGAGGATCGTCACGTACGGATTTGCCGCTACCTCCAAAACTCCCTGGCCGCACGCCATTACAAACAGGGCAAACAAGAAAGATCCGTACAGTCTCACCGACGCCGCCGGAATGAACAAGAGGGAGCCTGCGGCACAAGTCAGCAAGCCCACCAGAATTCCCCGTTTGTAGCCGATCTTCTCCATCAGCCAGCCAGCCGGCAGAGCTGCCAGGAAGTAACCACCGAAAAACGCTGTTTGAATCAATGAAGACCGGAAGTCGGAAAGTCGAAACGCCTTCTTCAGGTGGGGAATCAGGATGTCGTTCAGATTGACGCCGAAAGCCCAGAGAAAAAACAGGCTGGTGACCAGAATCAGTGGCAGAACGTAGCGGCGCTCCGTAATCGGTACGGACGGTTTCGTCATATCCCTCCCGTTAGGTCAAGGCGCGGTCCAGATGCACATAACCGCCGTCTACAAACAAGTGCTGGCCCGTGATGTGCCCGGCCTTTGTTGAAAGGAGAAATACCACCATTGCCGCAATCTCATCCGGGGTGGTCATCCGTCTGTCGAGAGGAATCTTGGCTACGACACTCTTCAGTTTTTCCTGTGGATCGGGAAAGCCATCGAGCCATTGTTGATAGAGTGGAGTCATCACCTCGGCGGGGACGACTGCGTTCACCCGGATACCGTAAGGGAGCAATTCTGCCGCCCATTCGCGGGTCAAGCCCAAGATCGCGCCCTTGGAGGCCACGTATCCTGATGTGCCGCCCTGTCCGGTAAGGGCTGTTTTCGAACTGATATTGACAATTGAGCCGCGTGTTCGCTTCAAATGTGGGAGCGCGTAGTGCGCCATATTGTAGTAATGCAAAAGGTTCCGCTCCAACGAAGAGAGAAACTCCTGAGGGTCGCCGTGTTCGAGACCGACCTTATCATTGATGCCGGCGTTATTCACGAGCGCATCGATGTGGTCGAAAGTCGCAATCACTTGCTGCACAATCGCCTTGCAGTTAGTGGCCGGCGAAAGATCCATGGCGATAAAACTGATTTGCAGACCCTGAGCACTGAGCTCCAATTGCTGACACGCCAGCACGTCCCGATCCACAGCAACTGCGACGGCGCCTTCCTGGGCGCAGGTCCGCGTGATAGCGGCGCCGATACCTTTTGCGCCGCCCGTCACCAGGACGACCTTGTCTTTGAGTTGCAGGTCCATGATTTGCAGATCTATGAGTTGCAGATCTATGAGTTGCAGACGGATGAGACTAGCAGTGGTCAGTGATCAGTGGTCAGTGAAAACCATCCTGGGGAATCCGGGTTGACTGGCCACTGATCGCGGGCCATTGGCTACTGATTTTCTAGCCGCGCAGATTCAGGAAACCTCCGTCAATCGGGTAGTCCGAGCCCGTGATGAACGACGCCTCGTCCGAGCAAAGATATAGAGCAAGGGCGGCAATCTCCTCGGGCTGAGCCATTCTCCCAATGGGCTGCGATTTTTCCAGCTTTTCAAACATCTCTTGTTCTTTGCCGGGATAGTTACGGTGCAGGAAACCATCGACAAACGGTGTATGGACTCTTGCCGGCGAAATGCAATTGCAGCGAATGTTGTGGGCCAGGTAGTCCTTGGCCACAGAGTATGTCATCGCTACCACCGCGCCTTTACTCATGGAATAAGCAAAACGATCGGCGAGGCCCGACGTACCGGCAATGGATGCCATGTTCAAAATGATGCCGCCTCCGTTAGCTTTCATGTGGGCCGCGGAAGCATGCATGCAGTTGTACATGCCCTTGACGTTTACGGAGAAAACTCTGTCAAACTCGGCTTCCGGAGTACCTTCCAGGTTACCAATGTGGGAAATTCCGGCGTTGTTCACCAGGATGTGAACGCGTCCCTCTTGAAATACCTCGTTGAAAGCTGCCTTCACACTATTGTGCTGGGCTACGTCGCAGCTATAGGCTTTCGCGTTGCCGCCAGTGGATACAATTTCGCTTGCAACCGTTTTTGCAGCGTTCTCGTCGATGTCCAGCACGCGGACGCAGGCTCCGCTACTGGCAAACCTTTGAGCGACTGCGCGGCCGATGCCGCTAGCCCCTCCCGTAACTACGGCAAGTTTGCCGTCGAGGCGAAAAGAGTGTGAATTACCCTTCAGAAAAGACCTCCCTATTTCGGTCTAAGGCTCAAATCTACTTGACCTGCTCCTCATGTGCGCGCTCAAGCATGGCTAACGCGTTTTGTGCATCGGCGTCGTCGGGCGCCAGTTGTAGTGCAGTGCGCAACTCCTTCTTCGCTTCGCCGATGTTTCCGGTTCGCCCGTAAAACAACCCCAGATTCTTGTGCAGGTGAGCGCTTTGCGGGCAGTTACCGCAAAGCTGAATAGCCTCGTTCATTTGCTCCACAGCTTGAGGCCAATTCTGAGCATTGGCCGCTTCCAGCGCGAAGTTTCCCAGCTCCGAAACTCGATCGGCGACCTGCTGGCTCTTCTGCAGCGTATCGAAGCGATCCTGGTACTGTTTCGCTTCGGGATCATGAATCTTGTTCAAAGACTTGGCCAGGTTGTACAGGGCTTGGGAATGATTCGGATCGGCTTGCACCGCCGCTTTCCAATGCTGAATGGCCGCAAGGCTGTCACCCGAGTGCTCCATGTTCTGCCCGAGGAGGTATTGCGCATCGGCATTGTCCGGCTGTGCTGCAACTACTTTCTCCAGAAGCACGGTTGACCGCTCCACTTGGTTTTCCTGTTTTGCCGTGAGAGCGAGGAAGTAGAGCGCACCAGCATCATCCGGCCGCAAGCGAATTGCGGTTTGAAGTTCCCTGTCCGCGTCTTCATACGTGCCAGTCTCGAAGAAAAATCGGCCCAGATTGTAATGAGCGGCGGCAAGCTTTGGATCGAGCCGGGCGGCTTCAGAAAACTCCTTGAACCCTCCCGGACGGTCGAACTGATCGACCAGCGCGATCCCCAAGTTAAGGTGGGCTTGCGCGGAGGCCGGTTCGAGCGTCACCGCCTTCTGAAAGCTCTTCACGGCTTCGGCACCGTGCCCTGTCTTGGCCTGGAGCATCCCTAACGCGGCATAAGCATCCGGATAGTTTGCGTCTACTCCGATAGCCGTGCGAAATTGCTGTTCGGCTTCTGAGAACGCTCCCTGTTGTGCCATGAGTAGCCCGAGGTTGATGTAAGCCTTCGCGTACCTGGGATCATTCTTTATAGCCTGCTGAAACAGCGCCGCAGCTTCGGCATTCTTGCCCTGTTGACTGTAGAGCACACCGAGGTTGCTCTGTGCTTCGGAGAACCTGGGATCAATCGCCAATGTCTTCCTGAAGCGCCGCTCCGCGTCGGCTTGCTGTCCGCTGCGCAAGGCAAGCAACCCCAACTGATTTTGCGCAACCGCAAGATTGGGATTCAACTCGACAGTTCTCGCCAGCTCTTTCCGCTCCGAAGGGAAGTCTGCCAGTCTGTCTAAAGCGAGCGACAGGTTGTAATGGAGTTTCGCGTCCAGAGGGCTGAGTTGCAGAGCGCTTTGATAACTTTCAGCGGCTGCCTTCGCATTTCCCGCCGAGAGATACTCGCTTGCCTTTTCATTGAATCTGGCAATTGCACTTTCTTTGTCACTATCTGATTTCAGAGCAGCCAGCTTGGCTCTTTCGACACGAGCCCCTTCTTTATCGCCCGTTTGTTCCAATAGCAAAACAAGTTCGTTGTGAGCCGAAATGTCGGATGGATTGATGCGCTCGGCAGCTTTCAACTGGGGGATGGCCGCATCTATTTGTCCCGTGTTTGCCAGCAGCATTCCAAGATCGAAGCGGATTGCCGCATTTCTTGGATCAAGAACAGCCGCGCGCTCCAGCGCATGGACTGCCGCGTCCGAGCTCTTGAGTCCCTGATACGCCTGGCCTAGCGCATAGAAACCTTGAGAGTCCTGCGGTTGGTGACGGGTGTACTCCAGCACAACCGGAGCCGCATCAGAATACTTCTGCAGGGAAATCAAAACTTGCCCGAGAGCGATTCTGGCCGGATCCATGCCTTGGTCCAGCCGCAGCGCTTCACGGAATTCTGTCAAAGCACCTTCTTCGTCCGTAGAGGGGCCGTGCCTGGCATAGACCAACCCCAGATTAAAATGGGCATCGGCAGAATCGGGTTGAGCGGCAACGAGATGCTTAAGCGTCGCTAAAGCTTTCTCCATCTCGCCGTTTGCAGCGTACGCGAGGCCCAGCGCAGCCTGCACCGGCTCAGCCTGGTCCGGAGGCGCCTGCTTAACAGCATCTTCCAGGCACGCAACTGCCGCCTGGGGCTCGCCTTCGGTGATTAAGACTTCACTCAGCTTAATCGCGCCGGGAGCAAAATGTGGATCAATCTTCAGAACGGAGCGAAATTGTTCTTCCGCGGTTCCTAACTTCTTCTCGTCTTCAAATACACTTCCCAGAGCGAAATGGGAGCTCACGGAATCCGGTTTCTGCTGAGTTGCAGTTTGCAGCTCATGCACGGCCCGCGCTCGATCTCCCTTTCGAAGAAGCGCAAGGGCTAGGTTATAGTGAGCTTCCCAATTCTGGTCTCCCAGGTTGAGAGCGACTTCGAAAGCGGCGACACCGCACGACACCCGGTCCGCCTGGGCGTATAAGACTCCCAACGTGTTGTAGGCCCCAGCCGTGGGATGATCGCGAACACTCTCCAGCAAGGCGGTGATCTTCTCGGAAGGATGACTCTGGTCCAGACACGACTTGGGTAAAGCGGGCGGATGGGCCGCAGGCGCTGCTTGGCCCGGCGCCGCATTCTGTGCCGTGACCGAGAGCGCGCCCGCCAGTGTTATCAGGACACTCAGCTCCACGAGCGAATACCTTCCCGGTCGAGCGCGTTCTATCCTAGCCGCCAACATCTCCAATGGCCTTCAGGCTTGCAGTTACTCCGATCATCCGCCAACTGCATCGTCCCTGGGCACGATTCATCTCTGTGCCACAGGGCCCGGCAAACTTGTGCTCGCATAAAGTGTAGCGCCTAGAAGAGTTACTCTGCCGGTCAAAGTGAAAAAGTTTGCATGCCCGATCTACTCAAGAAACGTTGGGCGGGCGTTCCCGCCCTTCTGTTAGCTGAACACGCCCGCCTCAATGTCATGCTCGTCTGACTGCCGCCGTTGGCAGCGCTCAAAAATAAAGCTTGAGTCCGAACTGCAGTTGTCGAGCCGTATTTGCAGTGCTCGTGACCGTCCCGAAGTTTGGAGCCTCCATACTGGTGACCGGGATTGCCCAAACTGGAGTATTTGTAGCATTGAATATCTCGAAGCGAAATTCCACTCGAAATCGTTCCGTAATCGGGAATTGGCGGAAGATCGAAAGGTCCAAGTTCTTGTACCAGTCCGAACGCAGCGAATCCCGTCCCAAGTCCCCAAACGTATCCGCAGCCGGGTATTGGAAAGCTGGGACGTTAATCCACTCGGCGGGGGATTTACTACTGGGATATGGGCTGCCAACCAGATTGGCGCGCTCGTAGCCATATCCATTGCCGTAGTTGTAGTTACCCGTCTGTGCGATGTCTTTACCGCTTCCTGCATCGAAAGCGGTTCCCGAATTGAATGAGAGAACGCCGTTCAGGTTCCAGCCCCCAACTAACGCGTTCACAACGGGACTGCCCGAGGAAAACTTGCCGCCTTTCCCGAAGGGCAATGCATAAACCCAAGCGGCAGAAAAGATTTGCGGAAGGTCGGTAGCGGAAGGACCCTTATCAGCTTGCAGGTTGTACGGATTTTGAATGGAGCAGCCTTCAACTCCATACCATCCAGAACAGCCAAGATCCAAGCTCTTCGACCAAGTGTACGAGATCAGGTACGTAAGGCCGTGTTGCTGCCTGCCGTTCAGTGAGACCTGCAAAGCGTTATAGGTGCTTCTGCCCTGGCTTCGATCATAGGCGGTCGCACCGATGTATGGAAAAGGCGCTCCGCAGTTGAAGTCGTTGGGATTTGCGGCGTAGGAGGGACAGCCAACGTTTCCGCCAGCAGCCATGGCCACGTTATAAGCGCCGCCAATATCCAAGCGTCTACCAACCGAACCGACGTAATTGACTGTCAGCACATCTTTGGAAGTTACTTGTTGCTGGATGCCGAAGTTCCACTGATCGGCATAGGGCCTCTTCAGATACGGATCGGCAAACCAGGTTGATTGGGTGAAGGGTGTCGGCCCAGTGACGGGAGGACCACTGCCCTGGTTGAGAGGATCTTCTGCCGTCGTAGTCGGAGGGCCAGTGGTTACCGGGTTAATATTGCTGGCTCCGAGCTGGTCCAGGCTGGGCCAGGTGCCTTCGTAGTTTTGCGCAGTTTGAGTGATCGCTGCCCAGTTGTCAAAGAATCTCCCGTAGCCGGCACGCAGAACGGTGTTGGGCAGCAACTGATAGATAAAACCGACCCGCGGTTGGATATCGTTGTAATCGGTGTGGAATATCGCACCACCGCCTAGGGGCGTTACCAGCACATTTGCGGGAAGCACGCCACCGGGGATGCAGGGAGCCGCATTGGTCTGCAAGCACGAGGGAGCGTTGTGCGCCAGAATATACGTTCCGTTCGTGAAATCCATGTCGCCTACGTAATAGTTGTCGTTCGGACTGTTCCCATAGATGGGCATGAGCGTGATGTCGTAGCGCAAACCGAAATTCACATTCAGTTTGTCGGTCACCTTCCACTGATCCATGGCATAAAATCCGTCCACCCAGCCACCGTGAGTGGTTTCCACCACATTGCGGCGTGAAGCATTGTTGGGATCGCCCAAAAGAAACGATGCAATAGCGTTGCCCCCTGAAAGGTCCACAGGGTTTGCCGTATTTGCTGCGGCAAACTGGACACTTGAGTTCAGATATAGTGCGTTGGTGTTGTTGCTGGTAAAATTTCCTCCCGCTTTGAACGTGTGGCGTCCGATGGTTTTTGTGAAATCACCTCCGTATTCCCAGATGTCCGACACGTGCGTGTCGTCAGTCTGGGCGGCGCCGTGCGCGCTGGGGTCTGGGTTACCGATGTAACCCTTGATTACAACCTCCGGGATCATCGAAACGTCACCTTTGAAATTTCCCGCAAAGTTCTGGTT
Source organism: Acidobacteriaceae bacterium (assembly GCA_003140655.1). GTDB lineage: Bacteria > Acidobacteriota > Terriglobia > Terriglobales > Acidobacteriaceae > Sulfotelmatobacter. The sequence goes on from PLKR01000646.1 coordinate 9,767, forward strand.
AAACAGTTGCGTGCCCAAGCTGGGACTGCCCTTCGCAAACTGGGAGCCCTGATCGATATTCACGCTGTTGCGTCCAAAGTGGAGTTCGGCCAGCATACTCCCGGAAAACAAGTGCACGTAGTTAAGGGCTAGGTTGTAGCCATCGGTTACTTGATCGTGCAACAGTCCGGCAAAACCACCCGATCCGGTAACCGGCTGCCGGAAGCTGCTGTAGCGCGCCCAGACGTTGTCATGGTAGCTGAACTGGTGATCCAATCGTCCGCTGCCTTCGTCCTGACGCGTGACGCTCTTGGTGGTGTCAAGCCCATTGTTTGGGTCGGTAGGAGTGGGAGTTAGGTTTGGCGCGGGGAACAACGTTTGTGCGTAATTGACCATGTTCTGGTCAATCATGCTGGTAGGTATCTGGTTGCAGGGCGTCCCCGCGGCCTGAATATTGCCAGGCGCTGGCTCGGGGTTCCCTGACGGGTCGCACATGAAGGCCTGCCCGCTGTAGGGATTGTAAATTTGCCCGCTGATTCCGGTGAGATTCCCCGCCAGCTGTGCCGCGGTTGGTATGTAGTATTGGTTGGAAGCGGCTGCGTGTCTCCGAAAGCCCTCATAGCTGAGGAAGAAAAATGTTTTCCTTGGATGTTCGCCAGGAATGGGAAGCGGACCGCCAAAAGTCGCGCCGAACTGATTTTGCTGGAACTCGGGCTGGTTGGTCGACAGGGTCTGTTCGGCCGTTGTGAGGCCCGGGTAGACGATGTCGGCGTCAGTGGCTTTATTTCGCAGGAACTCCCAGCCAGACCCGTGGAACTGCGATGTCCCGGATTTGGTGACCACGTTGACCACTCCGCCCATTACGCCGCCAAACGATGCATCGTCATTGTGCGTTTGCACTTTGAACTCCTGGATGTCGTCAACAATCGGAGCGACGGCGTACGTGCCGCCGAAAGACCCTTGATTATTTACGCCGTCCAGCAAGAATAAGTTGCTGCGGTTGGACTGGCCGTTCACTGACGGGTAGGAAAACGTACCGATGGGGTTCGACCAGATGCCGCCGCCGGTGGCGCTGTTCTGTGACACGTTCACAGTGCTTACGCCCGGGGTAAGATTGAGCAACTGGGTGAAATTTCGTCCGTTCAGGGGCAGGTCGTTGACTTGCTCCTTTACCACGGCGACGCCCAGTTCGGCAGTCGAAGTCTCCAGAGCAACTGGGTTGGCTTGCACCTCGACGACTGCATTGACCGCTCCGGCCTTGAGCGCGAAGTCGTACGTTGCAGTTTGGTTTACCACCAGGATGATTCCCGATTTAACAATCGGACCGAAGCCGCTCTTCGTTACCTTCAAATCGTAATTTCCCGGTTGTACGTCAGGCATGACATAGGCGCCTACGCTGTTGGTGGCCGCCGTGCGATCCAAGTTTGTGTCGCGGTTGTGCAACACGACGGCGGCCTCGGTTACGACCGCGCCCGCCGAATCGCGAACCGTACCATTGACGGTCGCGGTGGCTTGGCCCCAGGCGGGCGCCGGAGAGAGTGCGGCCACCAATACCGCCGCGAAAATCAGCGTTAACACCACAACCCATCGCTCGTGCACGTTCAAGGAAACCTGGCGTGTCATCGTATATCCTCCTCGCAGGAGGTCGCGTTCTTGGCCTCTGCGACATGGTTCCGCAACGTTCAACTGCGCTTCTCGTCAGGACGGATCAGCCCGGGCACCAACAACGGCCCGCAAAGAAAACCCCACGGCACAAACTTCTAACCTGATTGTATTAATGTTGTCAATCAAAAAATTTCATATCTGTGAATGAGGTTCCATTAGATGAAACAATTGTCTAGCTTTTCAGCGATATGCCGTGGTAATGTTCTGCATGCTGAAACAGCATCTCGTTAGGGAGATGCCGTCAACGCGGCCTTTAAATCTTGCAGTTAAGACCTGAAAGTCGGGGACACGCCATGCCGCGAGTCACAAAATCTAGTCCGGGTTCCGCGCCTGTCGGCGTGATCTCCAAAGTGTTACTGATTCTCGAAGCCCTCCAAGGGTCTTCTGCCGGATTAGGGTTGAAGGCTATTTGCGATCTGACCGGCATTCACAAGAGCACTGCGCACCGCTTTTTGAAACATTTGGAACACGAGCGCTATCTCATTCGAACGGAAGCGGGAGCTTACCTTATCGGTCCGCGACTGTCGCAAATGTCGGCGCGCGGTAACCAGGAGGCGACGCTGCAAGCAGTCGCCCGACCGATACTTTGGGAGTTGTGGAAGTCAACTCAGGAAACCGTCAACCTGGCTGTTCTCGACCAAGGGACCGTGCTTTACGTGGATGTGATCGAGAGCCCGCACGAATTCCGGCTTTCATCGCGCGTGGGCACGCGCCGTTCCCTACACGTCACGGCACTGGGCAAAGCGTTGGCGGCTTTTTTGCCGGCGGAACCACGAGAAAGTATTTTGAGCACGATTACATTCCAGCCAGCGACTCCGAGAACCATTTCGAACTTGTTGCAGTTTCGCCAGGAACTCGAGAAGATCCGGCGGCAAGGCTACGCGGTGGATGACGAAGAAGCGGTGCAAGGTGCGCGCTGCGTGAGCACCCCAATCTTCAACTCTAACCGTGAACCTATCGCTGCTGTCAGTGTCTCCGGACCCGTGACCAGAGTCAGCCCTAACCAGGTCGCTGGGCTGGCCGGAGCAGTCACGTTTGCGGCCCGCGCCATTTCGGCAGCGATGGGGTTTTCCCAACGTGAACCGGAAGCAGTAAACCGCCGGCGCGCAAAGAAGGTCGTTTCGGCTCGGAATTAATCTGTGAGCAATTCAGGCTGGAGCTTATTTGCTCACTCCCCCCGAAGCGGCGTCACACCGGTTCATGAGAGCTCTGATCGCATCGTCTTGGGGAAATCTCTTCGTTCCCTTGGCCGCAACTTCGCAAGCTTCCTGCATTTTATTAAGCGCGAAGTATGTCGTTACACTGAGGCGATAGAGTTCAGCAGAGTAGGGATCTAACTGCATTCCCTGGCGCAAGACGTTGACGGCCTCTCTCTGGCGGTGAGCCGCGACCAGCAGCTCCGCCAGTTCTTCGAAGTCTGCTGGGTTCGTCGCGCCATGAAGGATGGCGTCCTCAAGAGATCGAATCGCCAGCGCCGAGCCTTCGGCATTCTTGTTCTGTACAGCCTTGTCAGCCAGCGCCTCCAGCACCTGAACATTGCCGGGCTGAGTGGCCTTGAGTTGCTCTGCCACGGACCAATAGCGCGCCCGATATTCTGGATGCGCCAGCATGACCTGGCCATAAGCCTGCAACAGGGTCAGCGGCGGTGGCGCTTCCTGCTTTGCCGGATTGGCGCTGAGTTGAACCAGATCGGGAAGCTGAGGGGTTGTCATGTGGAACGCAACATCCGGGAATGGCTCTTCGGCCTCGGCCACAATGCGATGGTTGGTGAGAACGGAATGGGAGATCACCGTCACGTCCCGCTTGGGCATGTGGCAGCCCGCGCAATCGTCGGGGGGCGTCTTGTGCTGCCTTAGAGACAGTGGCACGGCGCAACTTTTTTCAGTGTGACAGGCCAGGCACTTCTGGCGAAAGTATGCTGGGGATTCCTGTTGCGAGGGTTGCACGTGAGGATCGTGGCAACTGATGCAGCCCAACCGCCCGCCGCTCTTCAGATAACACTTGCTGAGACGCATGGAGAGGTAATGCTCCAACAGGTCATCTTTGGGCGCAGATTCGCGGCTAAAAGGAACCAGGAAAATACTCAGAGTGTCGTTCAGTTCGGTGCCCGGGCTAAAGTNNCCAAGGCGACAATTTGGCCGGGTTTGCAATTGAGCCAGTCGGATCTCCCATTTGCGCAGCGACGACGTGTGACAGCCCGGGACCGTGACAGTTCTCGCAGCCGATGGCCAGCTCTGCAAACGGCGATTCTTGAAAACGGCCGTTTCCCTCCCGGATCAGACGAGGTTGTCCACTATGGCAGACGATGCAACTGGGAAGAATAGGCCGGTTGAAACCGTAATCGCCGAATTCGTAACCCGGAGAAAGTGCCCAGCGATGTGGTTTCGCATAGAACGAGAGCGGCGCTTCGAAGAGATAATCATCCTGTTTCACGATGGCTCCCCTGCCATTCGCCCCCGAGCCAATGATCCAATCGAGTTTGCGCGTTTCACGAAAGACGTCTTTGCCATCGGCCGTGGTCTCATACTCGCTCTGGTAAAGATTGCTGTCGCGGGCAAAGATCTCGAAATGGCGATTAAGACTGGGATCAAAGATGCTAGCCGATGTCGGTATCTTCTCCAGAAGGGCCGGAGTAATTTCCGACATTGAACGGCCCATGTCGGTACGCGAGAAAGACTCGTAGATGCTCCGGTGGCACTGGGAGCAGACTCTGGAGCCAACATAGCCAGCATCTGCCGCTGAATTCTGATCCGCAGACGCGATTGTTTCTGGCAATTTACTCTGGAAGCCAAAACAGGTCAGAAGCAGCAAAACTCCAGCCATCAATGCCATGCGACTTGGAATAGCCCGCAGCCGTTTTCCTCCGGCGCAATTTGGAGACTTCATGACTGAGGCGCTGGCTTCCATCCCGCGAGCTTCTCCTTCACCCATCCTGCGTTCTTTTCAGAGTGGCACAACAAACAGGCATTTGGACTTTCCTCCTGTCCAAATCGCTCGGTCATACCAGCATTGGGGATGTCGTCTATCTGATGAGTTCGGGCTCGAAAAAGAACAGCGTCCATGATACGGGGCATGTGACAAGAGACGCAGCGGCTGCCCTCGGAGTCGACACGATGATGAGTGTGTCCGGCGAGAGAGGCGCCATCCTGAAATTGTGAATGGCAGTTCGTGCACATCAAGTCAGGCTGATCGCGAAACTTTACAGAAGTCGGGTTAGAAGCGGCATCGTGTCCGTGCGGATCGTGACAGGTTCCGCAGCTTACTTGTCCTTTCTTGAAACATTGAGACCGCTGCAGCGCTTCCACGATGAAGGTGGTCTGACGGAAGCGCCCGTCTTTGTAAAAGCCGATCCGGGAGAACTCGGCGAAAGGGATGCTGAGATTTCTTTGGAAGAACTCACCAGCGCGTGAATAGTTCAATTCACCACTGGGACCAGAGGCGCGGATCGCGGACTGCATATGACACTGTGCGCAAACCCCGTCGAAATCGCGGTTGTCCAAGTCATAAAAATTCACCGGCGGGTCAAGCGCCGGCTTGAGATAAGGTTCGTCTATGGTCATGTCCATGACATGCTGCGCCGACGGGCCGTGACACATCTCACAATCAATCCCCGGTTCTTTGAATTCCACATTGTTCACATCGAAGCCGCCGCCTTTTACATTTCTCAGTTGGCTGGTGTGGCAAACGGCGCACACGGCTTGATAGCTGGTGGCAGCGCTGAGTCTCTCCCAGGAGTGCAGATCGCTACGTTCACTCAATGCGCCATCAATGATTTTCCAGTAATTGATCCATCGTTTTTGCAGTGCACTGTACTGGATTGGAAAGACGTGAATCTCGCCGTTGGGCAGCCTGGTGGCATAGGCCTGCTGGAACTTCGACCCGATCGTGTAGTCCACAGGATACGCGTGCAGTTTGCCATCTGATTGCCGGATGTCAAAATAATGTCGACCGTCACGGATCACCATACGGGCAAACAGCGTTCGCCCTGGGCTGTTTGCATATTCTGCTGTTCCCTGGCGGTATGGGGCTTCATCTTCCGGGTAAAACTCGTTGTCGTTTTGAAAATCTCCGATCACATTTTGCGGAGCATACGGGCGAAGCATTTTTGACATACCGGTCTGGGACCACTGGCGGTACACGCTGGAATGACACCCTTGGCACGATGTCGACCCTGCGTAATCGGACATGAGCTGAACTGAAGGGCTTCCAACCGCAGCAAGTTTACTTCTTGAAGAGACGCTGTCTTGACGCTCAGCTTGCCTCACAAAGTCTTCGAAGGCATCGTGGGAATCCAGAGTTTTGTAGATGTTCAGTAAGTTCTCGTGTGCCTTCGATACCAGGGCGCCGTTCGCTCGATAAATCCTGGCGAAACTTCCGGCCGCAGAGTTCAGATCTCCAGAGGCGAGCTGAACCAACCCGAACAGATAAGTAACTTCAACGTCGGAAGGATTCAACATTTGCGCTTCCGCCAGCAAGACTTTGCAATCCTTTAAGAGCGCTTCACGTTTCTCCCCCGTCGGAAGTGCCACCGCTTGCTCCAGCAGAGCTCGGCCTTCGGCGAACTCAGCCGTGGCTTTCAATTTGCTCTTGAGCTCCGGCCAACTCTCCGGCGCCACGGTTCCAGGTGCGGCAAACCTGTCGAGGTATTCGACCGCATCCCGCGCGTCAGAAATTGCCGCGTCGTTCAAATGTTTCTGTGCCTCCACATCGGCCACGGACACGAGAAGCAACGGATTCTCGGGCAGGAGGGTCAGAGACTGTTTGGCATAGTTCAGCCCGGCATCGTAGTCCTCCACTCCGAAGCTGGCGCGCGCTGCCATTTCATAGGCCTGAAAGAGAAAGGCGGACTGGGGAAATCGCGCTAGAAACAATTTGGCTTGCTCCAACATCTGTTTCGGTTGTGTGTTCTGGAACAGAGCGAGGAATGCCACGCGTTCGGCCGGATCAGAAATCTGATCGGCTACCGTCGAGGATCTGCGATTCTGTGTTGTGATATTTGCATCAATGTCCTGGCCTATGAGCAGCACAAGTGGACAAATCAGAATCCCGATCCGCAGCGCCCACTTCAACATGAAGCGCACTCTAGCCCAAAGGCCGTTCCGAAGGCAACCAGACTTTCCCGCGAGGGTCCGCTTGACGAGCAGGGCGGGCGTAGTCCATTCTTCAAGCCTTCGCCTCGGGATACCGAATGAATCAGGCATTGTTGTGGGGAATTGGCGTGGTCACCTTGGCGGGCATTCTCCAGGGAAGTTTTGCCGCTCCCATGAAGCGGATGCCCGCATGGCGCTGGGAAAACAGCTGGCTCCTTTTCGCACTGTCTGGCCTGATCATTTTTCCGTGGATAGTTAACTTCGCCACCGTGCCGAATGTCACCAGCGTTTACGCGGGAGCGTCGCCCTCCACTCTCATCAAGGTGCTTCTGTTTGGATTGCTGTGGGGCGTGGGCGCCACGCTGTTCGGTCTAGCGATTAGCCGTGTGGGAATGGCGCTTGGATTCGCGCTGATCCTGGGCATCACGTCTTCGTTTGGTTCCTTGATTCCGATGGCGATTCTTCATTCCGGGCAGCTTCTGGCCAAACGTGGGCTGGCTCTAATCGCCGGCACTGCCGTCATGGTTTTTGGTCTCGTCTTTCTCGCACTCGCCGGACGCACTCGCGAACGCGATTTAGGAACGGGCGACGGTGGGCGTTCCGGTTTCGCCTTCGGTCTAGTGCTCTGTATATTTTCCGGAATCTTCTCCTCGATGATGAACTTCAGTTTCGTCTTCGGCGAGGAACTGAGACTTCGTGCTTTTCACGCCGGAGCAAGCGACGCAATGGCCGCGAATCCGATTTGGGCACTCACAGTAACCGGCGGCTTTGTCGCGAATTCCCTGTACTGCGTGTATCTGCTGACCAAGAACCGGACTTGGTCTGTATTCCGTGAAGGAAATCAGTCCGCTTATTGGCTGTTGGGTATACTAATGGGCCTGCTTTGGTTCGGCGGAACTGTCCTCTATGGAATGGGCGCAGCTTCCCTGGGTACGCTCGGCGGGATCGTGGGTTGGCCCATCTTCATGACCATCGACATCATCGGTGCTCTTTTCTGGGGTGCTGTATCGGGCGAATGGCGGGGGGCCAGTCGTCGGGCCCTCGTCTACAACTGGACGGGAGTCGGTGTTCTGCTGGTGGCGATCGCGGTAATCTCCATCGGCAACGCAAGCTAGTTCGCATTAGCGAGGGGCTATTTTGCAGTCGCACCCGGCGTGTCAATCCGCACCGAACTGACTCCGTGGGTCTTGCTCTGGTCAACGCCGCTGCCTTCTCGAACGACGTAGTACTGATTCGAGGGAAGGTCGGAAAGCGTCTCGACCAGTCCGCTAGGCCAGCGAATCACGATCTTCTCCGCCCTGGAGGACTTGCCTAGGCCAAAATGCAGCCGCAGGTCGCTCTGCGAGATGTAGCCATCCCCACTGCGCACTTCCCTTTCGTGCTTATCACCGCCTTGTTCCAGAGTTACAACCGCGCCCAAAGCTGCGCGATTCGATTTCACACCAACCAGATGCAGGCTGATCCAGTTCCCAATCGGCGCAGTATTGTAGTAAAGCGACGCCCTCTCGTTCATGTTGTTCACCAACGCTTCCTCGTGACCATCATTAAACAGATCGGCGAGCGCCATGCCGCGACCTGAGTGTGGCTCGCTCAGAACCGAGCCAGCATCGGCAGTAATGTTGGCGAACGTCCCATCGCGCTGGTTGTAGTAGGCGACCTTCGGTTCACGAAAGGTGGTGCCCAACGCTTTGCCATCCACCTCGGGATACACATGGCCATTNNCCAGTTCTTGATCTTGCCAAGCCCGGAGCTGTAGGTAACGTCATCAAAGTCATTGTCGCCACGATTCAAGTACAGCGTTGGGGTGTCGTCGCTGAAGTTGGTTTTGACGAGGTCCTGACGCCCGCTGTGAGTAAAGTCGTCGGCGGAAAGGCCCATGCCCGCCTGCTCGGATCCGTCCTCGTTGTATGCTACTCCGGCTTTCTTTCCAATGTCGGTGAACGTCCCATCGTGGTTGTTGTGGTACAGAATGCTGGCGGTAGAGTCGCAGGCAACGTAGATATCTGGCCATCCATCATGGTCAAAATCCGCCGTCAGCGACGTGAATCCATAACATGGCGTTGTATTGAGAATGCCGGACTTCTGCGAGACGTCGGTAAACGTGCTATCGCCGTTGTTGTGATAAAGCGCACTCACGCCCGGCTTGAGCCCACGCGGCCCGCACATTACGTTGATCCCCTTCCACTGGCACCAGCGTCCCTGCCCCGGCCGCGGCACCGAGTCGTAACTGAAGTCCACGTAACGCACCACGAAAATGTCTACTTTGCCGTCGCGGTCATAGTCTACAAAACTACAACCGGTACTCCACTCGTCTTGCGAGGTCTTGAGTCCGGCCTGGGCAGTCACATCGGTAAACGTCCCGTCCCCGTTGTTGTGATACAGCACATTCTGTCCCCAATAGGTGACCAACAAATCGAGGTAGCCGTCATTGTCGTAGTCGCCGACGCACCCACCTTGCGCCCAGCCTGGGCGTGCCAGTCCGGCGCGCGATGTGACATCGGTAAATGTCCCGTTGTGGTTGTTGTGATACAGGTGCCCGGTCGGAGCTTTGTCTTTCGGGAATCCTTCTACCGTTGAACCGTTGGGTAGAAAAATATCGGGCCAACCGTCGTTATCGTAATCGAAAATGACGGCCCCGTTGCCGGTGGTTTCAATAATGAATTCCTTGTGAGTGTCGCCGCCGTATATGTTGAGCGTACTCAGTCCCGCCTGCGAAGCAATGTCTTCGAAATGGACTTCACCCGGCTTGACCCTCACCGTTGCCGTTTTGGTGGGTTGGGTTGTCTGGGCGGCAAGCCAGCTTGCCAGCGCCGAAACCGCTGCGAGAAACAAAACGGATCTGGACCTTTCGAGTTTTCTGAGCGGGATCACCTTGACATCTTAAAGGAGAACTCGCAACCCCTCACCNNCAGTCTCATCTCGCCGGATGTGTGCTGACCGTGTCTGCAGTTATGGGCTGCCACGCAACAACCCTCTGCCGTGCCTCGCCAAGGTGGTCGATCCCCAATTCAACGACATCGCCCGCCTTCAAGTATTGTGGCGGCTTCATGCCCAAACCAACTCCAGC
>PLKR01000646.1:19589-21424 GCA_003140655.1 Acidobacteriaceae bacterium
CCGTTAACCTTCAACCACATTCCCAAACGCCCGGTGTCCGGAATCTCATCACATGTCGCCAGGAACGGCCCCAGCGGCGCAAACGTATCCGCACTCTTTCCCTTAACCCATTGCCCGCCACGCTCCAGTTGAAACACACGCTCGGAATAATCGTTGTGCAGAGAATAGCCTGCCACATGTTTGATCGCCTCTTCCCGCTCGATATAGCTGCCTTTCTCTCCGATCACGACGGCCAGTTCGACCTCCCAATCCACTTTTAGCGAATTCTTCGGCATTATCAGGTCATCGTTCGGCCCGACCAGTGACGTGGTGGCTTTGAAAAATATGACTGGCTCTTCCGGAATCTCCATTTTGCTTTCTTTGGCGTGATCGCGAAAGTTCAACCCAATGCAGACAATCTTGCTGGGGCGAGAGATCGGTGATCCCAGGCGGACAGATGCCGCACCTCGCGGCGCTGAAGCGGCGTGCTCCTGCAACCAAAGCTTCAATTGGGAGAGTCCGTCATTTGCGAAAAACGCCTCGTCATAGTCCCGAACGAAGGGGGAGACATCCAGAAGCGTGGCGTCCTCCATGAGAAGCCCCGGAGTTTCCCTGCCTGGTTCGCCAAATCGGATCAGCTTCATTTCTTGTCTCTCCGTCCATTGCGGCACCGTGTGGGCATCACGAATTTATCGCCGAGTCCTTGCCTGGAAAAGGCTGGATCGTAATCGAAGAGATTCGCGAGTGCAAGTCCGCGACGAAGTTTTTTTGAAAGAGGAGCAACAAAAGTTCCAAAGGCTGAAACAGCTCTTCTCCACTGAATCACCAAAAGACAGAATAGTTTTGGTCCGTTACCGTGGTTGCTGCTAGAGTTTGCGTTTGTACGAAACACATGTACGGCAACTGTTTATGAAAAAAGACGCGGAAATGCCTGATGTTTTCCCTCATCTCGATTACAAACCAAAACTGCCGCAGCGCATGGATCACGGAATCGGCATTGTCGGCGCCGGAGGGATCGTCAACTATGCGCATCTGCCGGCCTACAAGAAGGCTGGGTTCAAAGTTGTTGGCATCACCGACCGGAATCGCGAGCAGGCGGAGCGTACTGCCAAAGATCACGGAATCGGGAAAGTCTATGCCAGCGTCGATGAGCTGCTGCGTCAGCCGGAGGTCGAGATCCTCGATATAGCTGTGTATCCCGCCGAGCAGGTCAACATCGTCGAACAGGCTACTGCCGCCGGCAAACATCTGCTGTGCCAGAAACCTCTTGCCGATGAGTATTCAAAAGCAGTTCGTAGCGTCGAGCTCGCGGAACGCGCGAAGGTAAAGATCGCGGTCAACCAGCAGATGCGCTGGGACGCCGGGATCCGATGTGCACGCCTGCTGATCGACGACGGCTGGCTGGGCACACCCACCTACGCCGCCATCCAGGTCCACTGCAGAACCGACTGGAGTCTCTGGCCCTGGATTTATCAGGGCAAACGCTTGGAGATAATGTTCCACAGCATCCATTACATCGATTCGCTCCGTTATCTGTTGGGCGACCCCGCCTACGTGTTCACCAGCGGGAGTCGAGCTCCGGGCGAAACCACGCAAGCCGAAACTAAAACGCTGACCATCTGGGAGTACACGTCCGGCCTGCAAGTGCTGATCGATGTTTGCCACACCACTTGGCAGGACGACCCTTATGCCATCTTTCGTTTCGAAGGCACAGAAGGGGTGATCAAAGGAACGATCGGCCTAATGTACAACTATCCCACTGGGCGCCCGGATACTTTGGAATTCATGTCCAAGAAAAATCCCGGTTATTGGTTCTCCGCTCGCCTCGACAGCATGTGGATTCCAGATGCCTTTGT
>PLKR01000646.1:21496-24830 GCA_003140655.1 Acidobacteriaceae bacterium
CTCTTCAGATCGGAAGAGGAACCCGGCGCCTGCGGAGTCACATAAACGCCATTCTCGATTTGGGCGGGATTCACGAAGTGCGGCTGCAGATGCGGGATGCACTCGAGGAATACGGCTTCGTGTCCCATGGCAATGTGATTGAACAGAACCAGATGCTGGTGAATCTGTCCCATGTCACCGACGTGAGGAACCACCCGCAGGCCGAACTTTCGCGCCAGCAAGCTCACCGTGAGGAACTCGGAAATCCCCGCAACCCGCGTGCAATCGACTTGCACGATCTGCACCGCTTCCGCCTGCATGAAGTTCTTAAACATAATTCGGTTGGGAACGTGCTCGCCCAATGCAATCGGGACTGGCTTGATCGCGTCGGCAAGGGTGCGGTGCGCCCGAATATCGTCCGGATGTGTGGGTTCTTCTACGAAGTAAGGGGACATGTCTCGAAGCTCTTGGCACATTTCCAGCGCACGAGGAAGCGTCCACTGCTGGTTAGCGTCGAGCATGATCAGCGCATCGGCGCCGGCAAGTTCGCGCAGCATGAAGGCGCGCCGCACGTCGCGCTGGCCATCGCGGGACCCAACCTTCAGCTTGAAAGCGTGGAATCCCCGCTCCATAGCCTGCTGCGCCAAATCCTTTATTTTGTCGTCCTCGTACTGGAACCACCCCACCGATGTGTCGTATCCGGGGTAACCGCTGCGTAAAATGCCTTCCCGCTCTCGCCGGGAATTCGTATGCTTTCGCAAAATCGCTTCGACTTCATCCCGCGTGAGCACGTCTTCCAGATAACTCAAGTCGAGCAGGTCAACAATCTTTCTTGCATCGAGATCCAGAAGCAGACGCCATAGGGGTACGCCGCGGCTCTTAGCCCACAAATCGAAACATGCGTTGGTAAGCGAGGCAAGCGCCAGATGAACCACCCCTTTATGAGGACCCAGCCAGCGCAGTTGAGGATGTTGAGCAAGTTTCTGCGCGACCACCCCGAAATCCGCCATTAGCTCTTCGATATCCCGGCCAATCAATTCCTTGCCAAGCCACTCGATCGCTTCGCAGACCAACTGGTTCCCCAGGCCAAGCGTAAGCACGATACCGGTGCCGAAGATATTCTCGTCGGAGGCGAGCAGCGTTGTGGCGAATGCGTACTCGGCTCCCGAGTGCACGGCGTCGCTGCCCGTGCCTTGCTCCAGCGGAAAGCGCACATCGCGTGTTTCCAGTGAACTAATCCGGTGTTGTTCCATGTCACAAACTATAGCCAGATCTCAAAGGCATCGAATATAGTGGAGCGGTTTGGGGAAATGCAATGCGTCACTTTCGTGAAAGGACGATGCCATGAAACGCTACGGTTCTGTAATCGGATTAAGGCCCGAGTCTCTTGCAGCCTACAAGAAATACCACGCAGCGGTGTGGCCGGAAGTCCTCGCCATGATCCGGGGTTGCAACATTCGGAACTATTCCATCTATTTGAAGGATGACTTTCTCTTCGGATACTTTGAATATCACGGCGCGGACTATGCCGCCGACATGGCGAAAATGGCAGCGGATCCCAAGACGCAAGAATGGTGGGCCATTATGATGCCGATGCAGAGGCCTTTGGAAACGCGCGCCACAGGTGAGTGGTGGGCCAACATGGAGGAGGTTTTTCACTGCGACTGATTTCATTGTGGCGGATTTGACAGCTCCCCGCGGTTACGACTAGAGTTTCCGCCCGGTCAACCGACTATGCAGATCATGCTATGCAAATCGTAGACACACACCAGCATCTATGGGACTTGGATCTCTTTCGTTACTCGTGGCTCGACTCGCTTCCCCAACTGAACCGCTCTTTCCGGATGCCCGACTATCTCGAAGCCGCCAAAGGACTGAACGTGATGAAGTCCGTGCACCTCGAAGCCGATGTCGATGCGCCCTATATGCTCGACGAGACCCGTCATCTGCTCGCGCTCGCCCATCAGCCGGACAATCCGCTCGAGGGCATCGTGGCTTGCGGCCGGCCCGAGAGCAAGGATTTCAAATCCTATCTGGATAAGATTGCAGGTCACCCCAAACTCAAAGGAATTCGCCGCGTTCTCCATACCCAACCCGACGATGTGGGCCAGGGGGCGACGTTTATCAACAATGTGGCTGCCCTTTCAGGCTACGGCCTTTCATTCGACCTCTGCGTTCTGGCTCGGCAGCTTCCCATTGCAATCAAATTGGTCTCCAAATGCCCGGATGTAGTTTTCATCCTTGACCACTGTGGGGTGCCGCAGGTTAAGGAAAGAAATCTCGATCCGTGGCGTTCTTACATCGCGGAAATCGCGAGCTTTCCAAATGTATCCTGCAAGATCTCCGGTCTTGTGGCTTACGCGGATCCGGAGAGATGGACCGCGGAAGACCTGCGGCCTTTCGTTGAACATACGATCGCCAGCTTCGGCTGGGATCGCGTGCTTTTCGGCAGTGACTGGCCCGTCTGCACACTCTCCGCCAGCTATCAACAGTGGGTAGAGGCATTGCAGTCAATTACGCAAAAGGCGGGCGAGCTCAATCAGCGAAAGTTGTTCTGCGAGAATGCTATTCGCGTGTATCGGTTGAGCTAAAGTCCAAACTCGCTCTGGATTGCCTCGGTGTGTTGTCCCACTCGGGGAGCAAGCCGCTCGCTCGTCAGCAGACTTCCGTCCAGACGAATCGGAAGGCGCGTGGTGAAAATCTCGATTCCGCGTCCATCCCTGAGAGTTTGTACCATGGCAAGTTGCTCAAAAGCCTGACTGGCGAAGAGTTCGGGCCAATCGAGAACCTCCGCACACCAGATGTCAACAGCATTGAGAATATCGAGCCAATGCTCCGTGGAGTGCTCCTTAAGACGCTGGGCGATGATTTGCTTGATTTCGTCGCGGCGGCGAAAGCCGTCGGCCTGATCCGAACTTTCCTGGAGTGCCGGCAAATCGAGCAACTTGCCCAGTGTCGGAAGATGAGTCATGGCCAGTGCCAGATAACCGTTGGACGTGTCGTAAACTCCATAAGGAGCCGCCAGATAGGCATGTGCATTGCGGAACGCACTTCTCCGCGGCGGACGTCGCCCGTCATTCAAGTGCGTGGTGAGCACTTCAAATTGGAAATCCAGCAGCGCCTCAATCAAACTGGTCTCCACCATTCCACCTCGGCCAGTCACGCCGCGCCGCACCAGACAGGCCAGAATTCCCTCGCAGAGGTTATGTCCCGCCAGCATGTCGGCAATTGCCAGAGACATAGGCGTAGGGGGATCTCCATCGTCGCCGCTTAGCCACATGATTCCAGAACGTGCCTGCGCCAGCAGATCCTGCCCCGGTCGATCGCGCCATGCCTCAGCATTTCCATATCCCGA
>PLKR01000593.1 GCA_003140655.1 Acidobacteriaceae bacterium
GAGACGCTGTGCTGATGGCGCTGGGCCTCGCGATCCTGGCCAACAGCCGGCCGTATGAAGGGTTGGCCTTCGCCATCCCCGTCGCTGTCTCGATGTTTTTCTGGCTCGCAGGTAGAAATCGCCCCGCGTTCGGCCGATCCGTGCCGCGAGTCGTTGTGCCCATCTTCTGTGTTTTGCTCGTCGCGGCCGTAAGCACCGGCTACTACTACTACCGCGTCACCGGCAACCCCTTCCGCATGGCCTACCAAACGAATCGCGACACCTACGCTACCGCCCCCTACTTCATCTGGCAAACACCTCGGCCCGAGCCCGCATATCACCATGCTGTGATGCGTGATTTCTATCGTTGGGAGCTGGGCGAGTTCGAGCGCAACCGCACCTTCACCGGCTTTCTGGGTCGCGGGGCGGAAAAGTTCATTTCCTGGTGGCAGTTTTACCTGGGCCCGCTTCTCACGCTGCCTCTGTTGGCGTTTCCTGCGGTGGTTCGCCAGCGCAAGATGCGCCTGCCGCTTCTCATATGTGCCGCCATGTTGGCCGCATTTTCGGTCCAGACCTGGACGCTTCCTCACTACTTTGCTCCAGGCCTCGGAGCGCTGTACTTGTTGCTGGTGCAGGGTATGCGCTACTTGTGGCAATGGTCTCCCGCTCGCCGCCCGGTAGGACGAGCTTTGGTGCGCGCGATCCCTATGCTGGCGTGCGCTATGATTCTGCTGCGAGTGACGGCGGTGCTCACGCATACTCGCATCGAACCCGAATGGCCGCGGGGCAACCTGGAGCGAGCGGCGCTGCTGCGCCAGTTGCAGCAACTTCCCGGCCCGCAGCTAGTCATCGTCAGCTATGGGTCGCACCACGACGTTGACCGTGAGTGGGTTTACAACGACGCGGATATTGACCTGGCCAAAGTGGTCTGGGCGCGCGACATGGGCAAGAGCGGCAACCAGGAGTTGCTGCAGTATTTCCACGATCGAAAAATCTGGTTCTTGGAGCCCGACAATCCTTCGCCCCAACTGCTACCTTACTCTGACTGACCGACTCGCCACGCTCTGCGAGGGGAGTCTCTGAGAACCTATGCCGACCATCCGCCTGTCATTGAAACAGCCGGCTCTCTTGTTCTTGTTATTGCTCTGCTCGGCCAGCATGCTGTTCTACTGGACTCGTCTGCCTCACACCAACCCTGACGGGACGAATGACCCAAGCCTGATTAAGGCGAGGACCCTTACTGACCTCTATCCACGATGGTACGGAGCCCGGGAACTCCTGATTCATCATCGTGATCCTTACAGTGCCGATGTCACACGAGAGATTCAGCTCGCCTACGAAGGCCGGGAGCAACGGTTTAACTACCCTCTGTATGTCATTCTCTTTCTTGCACCTACAGTCGGGATGCAATTCCACTCCGCACAAATCGTTTTCTGGTGGCTGTTGGCGGCCGTGACCGGCGTTAGCCTGGCTCTCTGGCTATCCGTCATCCCTATTCATTTATCCCTGCTTGCTCGCATCACGCTGTTCGCCATGGTTTTCTCCAGCGTCCCGGTGTTGCAGGGGCTGAATTTGCTACAGTTTGGCGTGTTGGTCGCGGGCCTTCTCTCGGGGGCAGTGGTTGCTGTCGTCGCTGGACACTTGTTTCTGGCCGGAATGCTATTGGCTCTGGCCACGATCAAACCGCCGCTGGCGCTGCTTGCGATCTCCTGGTTCGCGGTATGGGTCTCGGGAGACTGGCGACGGCGACGGCCTCTGCTATGGGGATTCGCAGCAACACTAGCGGTCCTGATCCTGGCCTCCGAATGTCTGGTTCCGGGGTGGATCCTTCGCTATCCCGGCGTCCTCAACGTTTACACGAAACATTCCGACGCCACGCCTTTGGTCGGTGTGTTCTTGCCGTACTCCTTGCGCTGGCCAGCCGCCGTCGGCGGCCTACTCGCAACGGCGCTGTTTTGCTGGAGGGTGCGCCGCCAACCCGCGAGTTCCCCTCACTTCATCCTCGCCTTTGCCTTCGTGTCAACGCTGACGGTGCTGATTATCCCAACGGCATTGTCACCGTACAATCATCTCTTACTCTTGCCCGCCGTCCCGCTCATCCTTCATCATTGGACGGAGTTTTGGTCGCGGGGTTCTCTCTCTCGCGTCGTCGTCTCGTTGCTTGCAGGTATGGCGATCCTTCCCTGGCTGCTCGCTCCCCTTATGACGGTTGGATTGCTCGGGCCAATGCGGCCTTGGCTCTTGAACGTTCGGCTCGCTCCGCTTTATGTCAGCCTCCTGCTTCCCTTCGCGGTTCTCGGCATTCTGATGCTTCTCGCCAAAGAGTTTCCGTCGATTACAGCCACTAACATGGCGCCAGTCTCGTCAGTATCGCGGACCGCAAATAAATAGGGCAACAGATGGCCGATCTCTCCACTTCCGCGAAATGGTTCACTGCCAGGCGACTGAGGATACATGGGCTGATCCTCGCGCTCTGCCTCTGGTCTGTCTACCTGTGGAACATGGCTACGCCCGGCCTGCTTGATCGCGTAGGCAATCTCAAGGGCACTGACTTTCTACATTTCTATACTCTGGGCTCGCTCGCTCTCACTCACCGCGGCGCCGATCTGTATAACATGCAAGCGCAATCCCAACTCGCGGCCGAGCGCGTCCCGGCCGCCGGGGGCATCCGCTATCTGCCGCTTTATCCGCCGCAGGTTTCCATCTTCTTCGCGCCCTTTGCACGCCTGTCTTATCCTTGCGCGCTGACCCTCTGGCTCACTTTAAGCTCGCTCATTTACGGTGTGTGCTGCTATGCCCTCTGGCGTGCCTGCCCCAACCTCCGCAAGCACAAACTCACCGTCGTGATTCTTGCGCTTGCCTTCCCTGCTTTCTGGCACCTCATCGCGTGGGGACAAACTTCCGCCTTGGCTCTCGCCTGTTTCACCGTCGGTTTCCTCGCCCTGCGCGCTCAGCGCGAATTCCTTGCGGGCCTGGCTCTCGGATGCCTTATCTTCAAGCCCCAACTGGCCCTGGCCGCTGGGCTTGTCTTCGTGATCACACTCAACTGGAAAATAATCGCGGGCGCGCTTCTCTCAGCCGCTACCCAGTTAACCGCAGCGTGGCTGTACTATGGCCCCGGTCCTCTTCGCGACTGGATGCACACGATGCTGAACGCACCCAGCCTGCTTCCGCTGCTCGAGCCCAGACCCTACCAAACCCACTCCCTGCGCACCTTCTGGACCATGCTCGTCTCCTGGCCAGCAGCCTCTCTCGCACTCTACCTCATCACTGCACTCCTGATATCGGCCTTGACAGTAGCTTGCTGGCGAAGCCGTCTTTCTTTGTCATTGTCGATGCGCTATTCGGCGCTGTTGCTGGCCACCGTTCTCCTCGCCCCGCATCTCACCGTTTATGACCTCGTTATCCTCGCGCCCGCATTTCTGCTACTCTCCGACTGGATCGTCTCTCAACCCGGCCACTCCGCCACGCTCCCCTTCAAATTCTTGCTCTGTCTAGCGTTCGTACTTCCGCTGCTCGGCCCACTGGCGCGCTGGACACACTTCCAGCTTTCCGTCCCTGTGATGGCCGCGCTCTTGTATGGGATCTGGAACCTTGGCAGGAAATCAGTTCTGGNNNATGGCCGCCAGTTCGCGCACATCGTCCACCACCGTCCGGCTACGCTCCGCGCTTCCTGCCTCGGCAGTTCCGGTTGCCAGAAATATTCTCTCCGGCCAAATTCTCACCGACCGGCTTTCCCTGACAAGCTGCCGCCCTGACGCCCACAGCGACGGACTCTCCAGCAGCAACCGCCCAATCGCTCCCGGCTCGGCCATCACAGTAAACAGTGCGATCAGCCCTCCCAACGACGATCCTCCCAGCCCGGTATTCTCCGGCCCAGTTGCCACGCGGTAATTGCACTCCACAAACGGCATCACTTCCTTCATCAGAAAATCCGGGTAATACCGCCCCTGCACCCGCAGCATCACGGGATGCATTGACCGGTACGGCATGTACTCGCGAATCCGGTCTTTGGTCGCGTTATCCATGCCTACGATAATCATCGGCGCCACTGCCCCTTCGCGGATCAATCGCTCCGCCGTTTCGTCCACCTGCCACTCGATTCCCGTGAAGGAAGTCGCCGCCTCAAACAAATTCTGCCCGTCATTCAGATACAGCACTGGATAGCGCCGGCCTTCATTGCCTGCATCGTCATACCCCGAAGGCAGCCACACTCGCAAGAACCGTGTGTTCCGAAAGATGCGGCTCTGAAATTTGTGCAGCCGCAGATCGCCGGCCGCTCCACTGGCGCGCAAGACCTCAGCAACCGTCCCGGCCCCATTCTTGATCTTTTGGATTTTTTCCATCAGAAGAGTTTTTCGTAGGTACTCGGGAATGGCATCTTTTCAGTCTTGAGCGCCTTCAAACGCCAACCATTCAATCCGCGACGGAAGCCCTGGCCTTCACCACTGCCGCCAGCACCGTAATCGTCGCAATCAGCCCCAGAGAACTCAAACACAGAACGCACCACGTCTCCAGCACATAGCCCTCGACATACGTCAGATACAGCGCGAAACCCAATCCAGCCACTGCTGCCGCCAGCAGGCGCAACGGCGTCTCTGTCCGCGACCGATAAACCGTCGCCAGCGCCAAAAGCACTCCATAGCCCACCACGCCAATCCCTGCCACCGGAATTCCCACCACGCTCGAATACTCACTTCGGTTCACGATGTCGCAATTGAATTTCTCCCCGAGATCGCAGAACGCCGACGCCGACTTNNTTGATTTCCAGCAGCACTCACGGCAAACTGCACCCAGTCTTATCGCTCAGTTCCTGCATGGGAAAGACCCCTTCTATCGGCTGACTTGCCCCAAACTGCCAGCTTGGAAACAACTTCACTCCAGCCGCCGTGCACGCCGGCGTCAATTGATTCGAGCCCTTGATCGCACACTCCACATAAGGCACGTACTGAAACGCTTTCCCAAACATTTCCTTCTGCTCGGCGCAGTGCGGACACCAGTACAGCCCGTACATCTTCGCCTGCTTCGTCGCCAGACACTTCGCGAACCCATCGTAGCGGTGATTCTTATACTCCCAGCCCGCGGCGTAAGCCACCACAAACAGCACCACAATCCCACCCCAGATCAGCCTCTTCCGCGACTCTGGACTCGCCGCCTCCAGCGTCCCCACGCGCTCCAGTTGCCGCTTTCGCCTCTCGTCAGACATGATTCTTTTTATATCACGGCCTTCGCGCAGGTATGCTCGACGATTCCTTCTGTCGGGACCTCCAGACCCCCGCCAGTGCCAGCAGTTGGACAAGGCAAGCCGCAATCAAGACGAGGATCGCCAGCCGAAACAGTGGCGCATCAAGCGATTCAAGGGGCATCGTCGTAACGAGCAGAATGGGAAGACAAAGAAGGATGATTGCATTCATCGTCGCCAGTCTCAAAGCCCATGATTGTTCAATCGCCTTCCCCGACCAAAAGGTTGACACTCCCAGAGGAAGCAACAGAATCCCCACTAGAATGTGGTTAAGCCGCATGGCCGCAATCACCAGCGAGGCGTGATCAGAACGCAGTTGCCGGCTCGACCAGCCAATTAAGAAAGGCGTAGCGATCAGATGGATGATCCCAAGCAAGATCAGCAGAATACCGGTCGCCTGCGTCAAGCGCGGCGCCCAGCCTGCAAGAGTGGAAACTCTACTCATCCCGAATGGCTCTTCGTGCTCTGTTTCGGCCGTCTATGCAACAACGTCCAACGCTCCCGGCAAAACATCCAGCTCCTCGCAATGCAGGGTCAGAACTTCCCCATCCACCATCAGATCCACGGGAGCGTCCAAATCAAACTCTACCCGCGTCACCGCTTTTCGCTCGGCCAAGCGATGCTCAATATGGGTGCCATCATAAAGTTTCGGCAAGTTCCGTATCAGCCCCAGCCGTCCAATCGCACCCCAGCGGACGTATTCAATCAGGCCGCTATTTACCTCGGCCTTGGGCGCGATCATCATCGTCCCGCCGGTAAACTTGCTGTTGTTGAAGGTGAGAAAAAGACAGCGCCGCCGGTCAAATTCCGTCTCTCCGTTCACCCGCACCGGAAACGGCCGCCTCTGCAACCGCGCCAGCCCAAGAAAAATCGAAAGGACGTATCCCAACTCTCCCTGGCCGCTGAAACGCCGCGCCCGCAAGTTCGCCACGTCGGCCGGAAACCCCACACTCAACAGATTGATGTAGTGGATCACGCCGCCGCGGTGCCTTAGTCGCAGCACATCGGAGGCCTGCGTTCGCTCCGCAATCAGCGATTCGATGGCGTGCTCTACCCCACGATCGCTGAAATCACGCAGAAAAGAATTCCCCGTCCCCAGCGGCAAGAACCCCAACTTCGGACGCTCGCCCGCACTCGCCTCCGGAAAAAGCCCGTTCACCACTTCATACGAAGTCCCATCCCCACCCACCGCAATAAAACGACGCCGTCCGCGTCCGTAAGCGTCGCGCGCCAGCCGCGTGGCATCCCCGGGGCCCTGCGTCTCCGCCACGTCAACCGTAACCCCGCCCGCTCGCAACCGCTCGAGTGCCGAACCCAGCATCTTGCGGCTGCGCCCGCCGCCAGCCGCAGGATTCACGATCGCTAGATACGATACCCGCCCATTCACAGCCCCACCACCGCTCCCCGCTCCACCGTCTTTCCCAAGTCTTCCGCCAGCGCCTGCCGCTTGATCTTCATCGACGCCGTCCGCGGAAAATCCTTCTCCCAGATCACATACCCGCCCACGCGCTTGAAATCCGGCAATCGGCGGTTGCGAGTCACGATCTCTTCCAGCAAGTTGCTATCGAAGCTCTGACTCTGCTCCAGCCGCAGCGCGATCACCAGCATCTCCCGCCCCAGCTCCTTTTGCGGCCACACATAGTTCGCCGCGAACACACAGTACTCCTTGACCGGCAGTCCGTCGAAGACCG
>PLKR01000510.1:0-154 GCA_003140655.1 Acidobacteriaceae bacterium
AGCCTCGACGTATCCAAAACCCGCAACGACCGACACCGGCCTGGGCAAAGTGCAGAATGTTTTTTTTATGAACGCAGTGAACGATCCGGACCAGTTGCGACAGCGTGTGGCCTTCGCGCTGAACGAAATCTGGGTGGTCGGCGAAAATAAGGTG
>PLKR01000510.1:172-654 GCA_003140655.1 Acidobacteriaceae bacterium
GGACAGCACGCCAACGAGAATTACGCTCGTGAGTCCATGCAGCTTTTCACGCTGGGCCTTAGCCAGCTAAATCCCGACGGCACGCCGGTGGTCGACAATACCGGAACGCCCATTCCCACCTATACGCAAGCCGACGTGATGGCCCTCGGCCGATCTTTCACCGGATGGACCTATCCGACGATGCCTGGCGCGACGCTGATGAAGCACAATCCGTCGTACTACGGGGGAAACATGGTGGTCGGCTCGGAGTCCGATCACGATAGCGGCGCGAAAACATTTCTCGGGCAATCCGTGCCCGCGGGGCAATCCGCGGAGCAGGAACTCACTTCCGTTCACACCATCATCTTCAACCATGCGAATCTTCCGCCGTTCGTGGCCACGCAACTGATCGAAAAACTGGTTACCAGCAACCCCAGCCCCGCCTACGTACAGCGCGTAGCGCAAGCCTTCAGCAGTGGAAAATTCAATTCCTATGGCTCTGG
>PLKR01000510.1:704-2664 GCA_003140655.1 Acidobacteriaceae bacterium
TATTTTTAACTCTCCGAGCGTATTCAATTTCTATCCGCCCGCGTCGCTGATTCCGCAAACCACATTGAACGGCCCGGAATTCGCTATTTTTAACACCAACACCAGTCTGGCGCGCGTCAATTTCATCAACTCCATCGTTTACGGACAAATCAGCAGCGCCACAAAANNCGTGGCTCAACACGCTGTTCCTGCACGGCACAATGTCCAGCGACGATCAATCGAGCATCATCACCGCCGTCAACGCCGTGGCCAGCACCGACACCACCAACCAAGCCAAGACCGCCATTTATCTGGTGACTTCATCTTCGCAATATCAGGTGCAGCGCTAAGACGACAAACTTGCGTACGGCGCGAACGCGAAAATTTAGATACGGCGCTAACGCGACAACTTAAATACGGCGCTAATGCGCCAGGGAGAAATTAACAATGACGCCCCATACACGGAGAGATTTCCTGCGGTTGGCTTGCTGCTCGGCGGCCACGGCCAGCATCGTCGGCGGCCTCAGCAAATTCGGGCTGGTCAGCGCCCTGGCCGGCGGCACCGATTACAAAGCGCTGGTGTGCATTTTTTATTTTGGCGGCAACGATTCCAACAACTTTATCGTGCCCATCGATACCGCGGGCTACGCCAACTATCAAACCGTTCGCGCCAACCTGGCGCTTTCGCAGGGCTCGTTGCTGCCGCTGCAGACGGGCTCAACCGCGAATTTCGGTCTGCACCCCAATCTTCCCGAGCTGCAAGGATTATTCAACAACCAGAAATCGCTGGCCGTGCTCGCTAACGTGGGCACGCTGGTGCAGCCCACCACCCGTGCGCAATACTTGCAATATCAGAACCTTCCACAAAATCTTTTCTCCCACGCCGACCAGCAGGACCAATGGCAAACCACGCAGCTTTCCGGCCTGCCCAATTCCGGCTGGGCCGGCAAAGTCGCCGACAAAATTAATCCTACATACAATACCGGCGCATCTTTCCCGCCGATTCTCTCGGTTGCTGGAAGTCCGATCTTCTGCACCGGAGATGTTACCCGTCCCTTTTCGATGAATCCGGGAAGCACCCCGGGCGTGCAAGGTATCGATAGCTCGGCAGCCAGCCAAGCCCGGTTTCAGGCCCTGCAACAGCTGCTGACCTTTGATAGCGGACTTTCCCTGGTGCAGTCCGCCAGCACCGTTACCAGCCAAGCCATTCAAGAAGGGGTGGTACTGGGAACCGCACTGAAAAACATTCCTGCGATCCAGACGGTGTTTCCCGCGAACAATGGTCTCGCGTCACAGTTGAAGCAGGTGGCGCAGGTAATCTCCGCGCGCAGCGCGCTCGGCATCAACCGTCAGATTTTCTTTTGCTCGCTAGGAGGTTTCGATACCCACAGCGACCAACTGCCCTTGCAGGTGGGCCTCTACTCGCAGCTCAGTCCGGCCATCTCCGCGTTCTACCAAGCCACACAGGAACTCGGGGTAGCCAACAACGTCACAACTTTCACGCTCTCGGAATTTGCACGTACTTTCCAGCCCGGCTCCAACGGCGGCACCGATCATGCCTGGGGCGGCCACCAAATCATCGTCGGCGGCGCCGTGCAGGGAAACAAGATGTTCGGCACGTGGCCTACGCTCACACCTGGAGGGCCGGACGATGTCGGAAGCAACGGCCGGTGGATTCCGACCACTTCGGTCGATCAATACGCCGCAACGCTAGCCTCGTGGTTCGGCGTAGCCGCGTCCGACTTGCCCAGCATTTTTCCCAACCTAGCCAATTTTCAAACCGCGAGCCTCAGCTTCCTCGGCTAGGCGAGAGCATCTTTCAGCGCCGAACACACTTCGTCGACCTGTTCACGCGTAATCCGATTGAAAAACGGCAACGCCAAAGTTCGCTCCGCCACCGACTCCGTAACACGCAAGTCCATACAGCGGTGGGGAACTTCGCGATACGCCCGCTGCCGATGAATCGGCGCAAAATATCTTC
>PLKR01000404.1 GCA_003140655.1 Acidobacteriaceae bacterium
ACTCGCGGCGGCGGGAGTGGCAGCCTTGGTCGCCGAAGGTGCGGGTGCCTGTGGCGGAGCCGCGTTCGCCGCATGTCGCATCACGGCCAGGGAAAGCCCGATCACCGAAACCACCGGGAAAAGCAAAATCATCCACCGGATCTTCATGGAACAAACCTCTATTCCTGTTGTGGGATTGAATCATACCCCAGGCAGTCGAACGCAATCATCCGACAGAGTCCGACCAGAGGTGTACGGAGCTGCCCCATCGGAAGTTCTCCCTAAGCAGTTTGCGTGAAACTGCTCCAGNNACATCATGAAAACGACAATCTCTCTCTCTACGCCGCCTCAACTCGAAACCGAATCTCTCGTCGCCATCGTGCTGGATTACACTGAAAAGGATCACAACGACTCGGCAAAGAGAGAAAAACCACAACTCAAGCTCGCGACTGGCGACTCCGCTGTCCAGTCCGTCGCTGCCGATCTGCTGGCGAGCGGTGAAATGACCGGCAAACCGTTTGAAATCAATTTGCTGCACAAGCCTGCCGGACTGAAGGCCAAGCGCCTGTTGCTGATCAGCGGCGGCGCGGCAAAAAAATTCACCACCTACGATCTGCGCCGCGTCGCCGGAGCGGCTGTGCGTACGCTTAAATCACGCGGAATCCGCAGCTTCGCCTTCATCGCCCCGACCGGCATTCCCGCGGAAGAAGCCGTGCGGGCGATTGTTGAGGGCGCACTGGTCGGCAACTTCGATCCCGATTACTACCGCAGCGACCGCAAAGATCAGAAGATTGATGCACTTACCATCCTCGCCAGCGGCAACACCGATCATGCCGCGCTTGAAAAAGCTGCCCAGGAAGCTCAAATCATCGGCGAATCGCAGAATTTCACGCGCGATCTGGTGAACGAGCCTTCTAATCGCATGACCCCGACCATTCTGGCCGACCGGGCGAAGAAGATGTGCCAGGAAGTCGGTTTGAAATGTGAAGTTTACGGCGCCGACAAGATCAAAGAACTGAAGATGGGCGCCTTCTGGGGCGTGGCCCAAGGTTCCGACGAGCCGCCCGCGTTGATCGTGATGAAATACGAACCCTCCGGCGCGCCGGCAAACCCTGTCTTGGGTCTGGTGGGCAAAGGAATTACCTTCGACACTGGCGGCATTTCTATCAAGCCCGCCGACGGCATGGAGAAGATGAAATACGACATGGCNNGGCGGCGCCACCATGATCGGCGCCATGCGCGCCATCGCACTGCTGAAGCCGAAAGTGAAAGTCATCGGCATTGTGTGCGCCACCGAGAACATGCCCTCCGGCAGAGCCCAGAAGCCCGGTGACGTGCAGATTGCCATGTCNNATCATCAACACCGACGCCGAAGGACGCCTCGTCCTGGCGGACGGTCTCTTCTATGCACGCCAACTCGGCTGCACCCACCTGGTGGATGCGGCAACGCTGACCGGCGCAGTCGTGGTCGCTCTCGGCTACGCGAATGCGGGAATCTTCGCCAACGATGACACTATGTACGAGCGTTTCCACAAAGCGAACGGCGAAGCGGGCGAAAAAATGTGGCGGCTGCCGCTCGACGACGAATACAAAGAGAACATCAAGTCATCCATCGCCGACATCGTCAACTCCGGCGGACGCTGGGGCGGNNGGCACCGCCTGGATGGAGGATCAGAAGCCCTGGATCGCGAAAGGCCCCTCGGGAATCGCTCTGCGCAGTCTGGTGCAATTCGTGAAAGACTTCGGGGGATGAGGAAAATGAGAGACCGCGGAGGACGTTGAGAGCCGCAAGGAAGTCTTCAGGTCGTTCTTGTCACAGCGTTTTGGGCCGGGGGCGTCATCTTATTCGCGGAGGATTCTATGAAAGCTCTGATGCTGGTTGGAGTGATAGTGCTGGTGCTGGGGGTCGTTTCGTTCTTCGTTCCCTTTCCGCATTCTGAACACCACGGCGTAAGCGTCGGCGACGCGCATGTGGGCATCACGACACACGACGACGAAAAGGTCTCGCCGGGCGTGAGCATAGTTTTGATTGTCGTGGGAGCCGGTCTGATGATCGCCGGCAGAAAGAGTTAGCCCGCAAGCAGAAATCGGCCACGGATTTTCGCGGATCTGCACGGATCAAAATCACAAGGTTCGAAGGATCAGAAGAAATATCCGTGAGAATCCGTGCAAATCCGTGGGAGACGGGCTTGTGACCTACTTCGCCGTTGCCTGATCGAACGCCTTCTCCAGATCCGTGAGCAGCGGTGTTTCGCNNTAAACCGCGAGAACATCTTCCGACGGGCGGCTCATGACCATGAGGACGATATCGGCCTGGCGCGGTTCATACACCAGCGTGAACTTCCCCCACTTCTGCAGTGCGTCCTCTACCGCCCCAATCGCCTGGCGATCTTCCGGAAGTAAGTTGATATCGAACTGGTCGCCATCGTAGCTGGTGACGTAGACGTAACGTGCATTCACCAGCGTGCCGGGAAACGGCGGCACATTCTGCGGAGAGTTCACCTTGGGNNGTTGATGCCTTTGCTTTTTCAATCACTTAGATGTCGACACTTGAGCAGGCGTTGCCCACCGGCTGGCATAATTCCGGCTAAGTGATTGAATCTATTGTAACTGGAAGATATTGGCGCAAAAGAGCACTGCAGGGCCTGCACCGGCGATCTTAACCTTCGCCAGGAATGCCACTTCCCGAGCCGGAAACGGCCCTAGAAACGCAAGTAGGTGGCTTGGTGAGCCGAGAGCCCATTCCGAAAAGAACCGCGCTCCAGGGGGCTTCCTAGCGCGGCGGTGCTCGCACACTATAGCTATAAGATAATACTTCAACAACTTACAGACAGTTTCAACAACTTGCACGAAGCGTCAACAACTTACGAGGAGCCGCATCGGTCGATTCAAGCGCCGAATCTCTCCGCGGCGCGAGCTTTCGCCTTTGCGGCCTCTTCTTCCCGGTTCCTCGGCGGCGCGTTGGTTTCGAGGGAATGGAGAAGACGAGCCGAAATGGCGGCTACTTCATCGATCGCAGCCAGAAACGAAGCTTCGTTGGCCTTTGACGGCTTGTTAAAGCCGCTGATCTTCCTCACGAATTGCAGAGAAGCGGCGCGAATTTCTTCGGCATTGACCGGCGGATCGAAGTTGAACAGGGTTTTGATATTTCTGCACATCGGCATGACCTCAACGGACCAGAACTCTTAGGCAGCGTGAAAGCATCAGTTTGACATAGATCTTCAGTCAACGATCAGCAATCAAAAATCAACAATTGCCCGTCCGTCTGGCTTACATGACCGGCGGCACGGTGATGCCCATCACCGCCAAGGTGCAGATCAATTCGCGGCGCATGACCGCTACCGTGGCGAGCAGGAATCGCTTTCGCTCCTCATCGGCCTCGCTCAGGATGGGATGACGATGGTAGAAAGCGTTGAAGAGTTGCGCCAGTTGGAAAGCGTGCTTGGCGAGATACGCCGGCTCGGTGGTCGCGATGCATTGGTCGATAAGGTAGGACGTCTTCGCCGATGCCAGCCAGAGTTCCCAAAATTCATCTGCATTATCGCCTGCGAGAAATTTAGTCAGGTCCCCGGCAGAGACGTTGTTGGCGACCTCTCTGCAGAAAGTGTCGGGATCAATTGCCGCCTTCTTGAAGATGCTGGTCGCGCGGACTACCGCGTACTGAACGTAGGGGCCGGTTTCGCCTTCGAAGCTGAGGGCTTCCTTGAAATCGAATGCAATGACCGATTGTTTGGTGAACTTCAGCATGAAATAGCGCAGCGCGCCGATAGCGATTTGCGTGGCGATGGAAAGGCGCTCGGCATCTGTGAGTTGCGGATGGCGGGAGTCGACTTCGTTCTTGGCGGAGGCGATGAGTTGGTCGAGCAGGTCATCTGCTTTGACGCCGAAACCTTTGCGACCAGAGACCTCGATATAGGACCGCGCTTTATCTTCGTCGCTGAGCGTGTAGCCGAGTTCGGCAGCGCATCGCGGCGTGAGCGCAACCATTTCGTAAGAAAAGTGCGTATAGTGGTCGGCTGCCTCGTTGTGACCGAGGCCGCGCAGCGCTTCGATGACCGTGTTTTGCGCCTCGGACTGGCGGGCGTCGATCACGTTGTAGATTTCGGCGACATCGCCGAAGTGAGGATGATCTTTCTCGCCTTGCGTGGAAGAAATCCAGCAGTCGTGCTGATTCGGATA
>PLKR01000327.1 GCA_003140655.1 Acidobacteriaceae bacterium
CGCCATCCCCAATCCACCGCTGACGCAGAGCGTAGCAACGCCGCGCCGGGTGTTGCGCTTGAGCATCTCGTGCAATAACGTCACGGTGATGCGCGCTCCAGTGCAGCCGATGGGATGTCCGATTGCAATCGCTCCGCCGTTTACGTTGAGCCGGTCGCGGTTGAAATTCAATTCGCGGTCGCAGGCCAGCACCTGGGCGGCGAAGGCTTCGTTCAGTTCGATCAGTCCGAAATCGTGCAGCTTGAGGTTGTGCTTCTCTTCCAGCTTGCGCAAAGCCGGTACGGGCCCAATCCCCATTGTGCGCGGATCGACTCCCGCCAAAGTCACCGCTGAGATTCGCGCCAGCGGCTTCAGATTGTTCTGCCTCACAAAATGTTCGCTCGCGACAACAACTGCGGCAGCGCCGTCGGTGATTCCCGAAGAATTGCCTGCAGTCACTGTTCCGGTTTTCGAAAATACCGGAGTCAGCTTGCCCAGCTTTTCCATGTTTGCGTCCGGAAACGGATGTTCGTCACGCCTGAAAGTGGTCGTGCCTTTCTTGCCTTCGATGGTGACCGGTGCAAGTTCAGCGTCGAATCGTCCGGCGGCAATGGCCCGTCCGGCGCGGGTTTGCGACATCAGAGCATATTCATCCTGCTCCTCGCGCGAGATCTTGTAATGCTCGGCCAGCACCTCGGCGGTTTCGCCCATGACCATCTTCGCCATCGGACAAAAAAATCCGTCGCGATACATGCCGTCGACCAGTTCCTGATTACCCAGCCGGTATCCCCAACGCGCTTCGAGGTAATAAGGAACCCGCGACATGGACTCAGTGCCGCCCGCCAGAATGCAGCTCGCATCGCCCAGCAGAATCGCCTGGTAAGCCAGCGCGATCGACTTCAACCCGGAAGCGCAAGCTTTGTTCACCGTGAACGCCGGCACTTCCTGCGGCACGCCGCTGCGGATTGAAATCTGCCGCGCCACGTTCGGTCCGCCGCCCGCCTGCCGAGCGTTGCCGAAGATGCTTTCTTCCACTTGTTCCGGCCGGATTCCGGCGCGCTCCATCGCAGCCTTGGCGGCCACGACGCCCATGTCAGCAGCCGTCAGAGAGGCCAGCGACCCACCGAACTTTCCAATCGGCGTGCGCACCGCGGAGAGAATGTAGACTGCCTGCAACGGGCACCTCCAAAGCATTTGAGTTTAGCAGGGGGGCGGAAGATGCGGGACGGTGCGGGAGGGAATCTAGCGTTCGTTCATCTCGTCTCTGGTATAGGGTCCAGCCGACCTTACGTGTTTTAAGCTGCGCATGAGCGCGGGGAATGTAGGAGTCTTCTTGTTGACACGAAGCAAGCGCTCCTCTGTCAAAGCTTTTGTCATTTCAGTGGAGCCCTCGCATGAAATAACTGTTTCGGGCTCCAGCTTCTCGCCTCGGTCTTTAGCTTTCTTACTCATGGCANNTAGGGTGAGTTTCAGGGCCCGTGGTGTAATCGGCAGCACATGAACCCGTCATGTTCCAAGGTGCGGGTTCGAATCCCGTCGGGTCCACCGCTTTCCCGGTTCTGGTAGGGAAAGTGGCGGGGAGGTCTCGGACGGGGACCTCCTCAAAGTAATATTGACTTCGCCCCTGAACCTGACGATAATTGTTTTGGAACTTGACGGGTTCGTGCCCCGGGCTGAATATGGCCCGGGGTTTTGCTTTCCCCGCACGACCATCCTCGTCCCACGCTTGCCATTCCCGCTAACCTCCGTCATAATTGTTGTTTGTCTCGACCTCGCCGGACTCTTCCGGAACAAGGATACTCATCTGTGTTAATGATTCGACTGTCGCGCATGGGTGCGCGCAAACAACCGCATTACCGCATTGTGGTCATCGAGAAGGCGCGTGCACGCAACGGCCGGCCCGTGGAAGTCGTGGGGACATACAATCCTCGAACTAACCCCGCCAGCGTGGACTTCAAGCGCGACCGTGTGGACTATTGGGTGTCGAAGGGCGCGCAAATGTCAGAGCGGGTGGGCAAGCTCTACTCCCAGCCTCCGGCCGCCTCGGCAGTTCCCGCGGCATAAGCGAACACCATGACTGAGCCCACTGGAGATGTGCGCGCTCTCATCGAGCAGATTGCGAAGTGGATCGTCGATGCTCCCGATCAGGTTTTCGTGGACCATC
Organism: Acidobacteriaceae bacterium; assembly: GCA_003140655.1. GTDB lineage: Bacteria > Acidobacteriota > Terriglobia > Terriglobales > Acidobacteriaceae > Sulfotelmatobacter. The sequence continues at coordinate 2,144 of PLKR01000327.1, forward strand.
TCGATGACGACGTGATCGAACTGGAAGTCGCGGAGGGTGACGTGGGCAAAGTCATCGGCCGCCAGGGGCGCAACGTCCGCGCCCTGCGCACGCTCCTGAGCGCTGCGGGCGTGCGGGCGCGAAAGCGATACACGCTGGAAGTGATCGACTAGCAGATCTGGTCAGGAATTGTTTTGAAAGGGCGCTGCTTCTAGCCGCGCCGCTACCGGGCAATAAGAATGCGGGCTTCAGCCCCTGAGGAACCGGGGCAGGGAACCGGACCATTCGCGATCCTGAAACAAGTGCTGAGTTCATTACGCTGGCCCGCGTGGTGAAAACGCAAGGCCGACGCGGCGAAGTTGCGGGCGAGATTTACAGCAACGTTCCTGAGCGATTCAGCGTAGGGATGAAGTTGCTGGCTTTGCCGCGGGAGCCGAACGCCGGTCGCCGCGAGCTGGAAGTAGAAGGACTGTGGCCGCACAAAGGGCTGCTGGTGCTGAAGTTTGTCGGGGTGGATTCGATTTCCGACGCTGAAACGCTGGTGGGATGCGAATTGCAGGTGCCGCGCAGCCAGCGTTCGGAACTGCAGGCGGGCTGGAACTACGTCAGCGACCTGATCGGTTGTTCGGCGCTGGATCATGGCCGCGAGATCGGACGTATCGAAGATGTCCAGTTTGGAGCGGGCGAAGCGCCGCTGTTGATTGTGCGCGACGCTGCAAAGAGTTTGGTGGAAGTGCCTTTCGCCGAGGCGTATCTCGAAAGCATAGACATGGAGCGCAAGCAGGTGCGCATGAAGTTGCCCGAAGGCCTGCTGGAAGTGAACGCTCCGCTCACCGCGGAAGAGAAACGTGAGCAGGCAAGGCCGGAGAGAAAGAAAAAGCCTTGACAGAAAGCGACGCGGAGCGAAGCTTTACTGAGAACTGAGTCGTGGATTCCGCGATGAAGGCCGATATAGTCACCATCTTTCCGGACTTCTTTCGCGGGCCGTTGGAATACGGCATCACGCGCCGGGCTCAGGAAATGGGGCTGGCGGCAATTCAAGTCCACGATCTGCGGGAGTTCACGCACGATCGTCACCGCACCGTGGACGACCGTCCTTTCGGCGGCGGCGAAGGCATGGTGCTGAAGCCGGAGCCGCTGTTTGAATGTTTGGAGTTGCTGGGCGTTGCGCCGCGGGAAGAGCGCCTCGCGGGACGCGCGAAGCAGTCGGTAGTCCTGCTTTCCGCACAGGGGCAACGGTTTACTCAGAAAGTCGCGTCGGAGTTGGTGCTGCTCGATCACATCGTTTTGGTCTGCGGGCGGTACGAGGGTGTGGATGAACGGGTAGCCGAGTGTCTCGCGGACCGTGAACTTTCCATCGGCGACTATGTTCTGAGCGGCGGGGAAATGGCCGCAGCCGTGATCGTGGAAGCCGTGATGCGGTTGCTTCCCGGCGCCGTGGGGAACGAAGCGTCAACCCAGCAGGAATCGTTTACGGTTGACGCAAAGGTGAAAGCCTCGGACGGTGCGGATTCGACCTGTGGGTCGAACGGATTGCTGGACTATCCGCACTATACGCGGCCGGCCGAGTTTAGCGGGATGGCAGTGCCGGAAGCTTTGCTATCCGGCAACCATGAAGAGATTCGGCGGTGGCGCCGCCAGCGCGCGCTGGAAAAGACTTTGCGCAACCGGCCCGATTTGCTGGAAGGCGCGTCCCTGAGCGAGGAAGACAAGAGATTTCTCGCCGGGATCAAGAACAATCGCGGCTGAGTTTCACAACTGATGAGTTTCGCAACTGANNAGATCAGGATTTCAGAAATCAGAAGGATCACCATTATGTCGAACTTAATCATCGAAAAACTGCTGGCCAAAACCCAGCGCACCGACATTCCCGCCTTTCACCCGGGCGACACCGTCCGCGTTCACGTGAAGATCAAAGAGGGCGACAAGGAGCGCTTGCAGGCGTTTGAAGGCGTGGTGATCAAGCGCGACAACGGGCCGCAGGCCAGCTTCACCGTGCGCAAGATCAGCTTTGGCCAGGGCGTGGAGCGCATCTTTCCAGTCCACTCCAAAGTGATCGACAAAGTGGATCTGCTGCGCTCCTCCAAGGTCCGCCGCGCCAAGCTGTATTATCTGCGCGGACTCAAGGGCAAAGCGGCGCGCCTGCGCGACGTTGAAAAACCGAGCTGAACATTCTCGTTGAACAATGTCCGTTGCCCCGGCGCGTCTAGCCGTCTCCGTACGGTGATGTGGCGCGCTGCAAGCAATCTCTATCACACGACTGCCGTCAAATGCTCGGTGATGACTTCGAGGTCGGCGAAATCCTCGGCGCGCGGCTTTTTCAGCCGGTCCAGCACATAGTCGAGCAGGGGACGGTCGCCCTGCCGGATCTCTTGAAACTCCACGCCCATGGCGCGGTTCCCCGCCGTATATCTCACGTGCCCTCGCAGCGCGACGCTGACATCGCACATATTCAGGACCAGCCTTAAGCCAGTGCCGGGCGTGAGCAGATCGCTGGCGCTGATCAGGCACCCATACTCGGAAATCTGTTCCAGCCGGCCTTCCACGTGGGAGAGGCCGCCGATCTCCGCCAGATCGGCTTCCCCCTCCACCTGGAAGCGCGGCCCGCGCCGCCGGTTCTGCTCACCTCTGCGGAAGGCATTCATCGTGGGCGCTCTATTTGGCCCNNCGCGGAGTCCGGATCGGCGGTCCAGACTACCTGGCACACGGACTTGCTGCGTCCGCGTTCGATCGTGATCAAGTCTCCTACCTTTACATCGCGAACGCTGCGCAGCCGTGCGCCGCGTGGATGAATGTCATAGGTACAAGCAAACTCCATCCCGCCGCGTTCGCCGGTCTGCATATGAATGAGACGAACCGGCAGCGCCAGGTGGATCAATTTCTCGATTGGCGCTCCGTCTTGCGGCATACAAGCTTGCGGCATACCATCTTGCCGCGTCTGGATTCCTTCATCGTTCACAACTGCTCCTCGCGAACCGGGATGTCGTCAACATAGCAGTACGTGTCCGAACGGACAATGTACGTTCGTACTCAAAGTAATGGTTACCGAGCGGCGTTACCTTGAGGCGGAAGCCGTGGTCCGAGAGTGGAATAGACGTGCGACCGCAGGAACTCTTTGCGGAGGCGTGTATTTTCCCACTTGCGGGAATCTGTTGTGGCAAGTAAAGATGGTGGACACACTTCATCCCAAATCTCAATGTCGAGCACTGCGAAGGTTTCGTCCGAGTTCGTGCTGTCTCCGTCGGCGGCGAAACTGCGTCTGCTGAAAAAGCTGCGCTGCACGCTGCGTTACGAAAAAAACGCTTGGGCGTCAGGAGCGGCAATGGTGGCGGGAGTGGACGAGGTGGGACGCGGATCTTTGTTCGGTCCGGTGGTAGCGGCGGCGGTGATTCTCGAGCGCGGCTACCGGGTTCGCGGCTTGCGCGATTCCAAGCTGCTGCTGCCGGAGCGCCGCGAACTGCTGGCGCCGCGCATTCGTGAACATGCCGTTGCATGGGCAGTTGCGGCGGTGGATGCGGCGCGCATCGACCAGATCAACATCTACCAGGCGTCGCGGCTGGCTATGCGCGATGCGGTGTTGCGCCTCGCGCCTGCGGCGGACCATCTTCTTGTGGATGCCGTGTGCCTGGATTGCGAACTGCCGCAGGATGCGATCATCCATGGGGACGCGCTTTCCGCCTCGATTGCAGCAGCTTCGATTCTGGCCAAGGTGGAGCGCGACCGCTTGATGTGCGAGTGGGACGCGGTGTTCCCCGAATACGGCCTGGCTTCGCACAAGGGTTACAGCACGCCGCAGCATCTGGCCGCCTTGCTGCAGTATGGTCCGACGCCGCTGCACCGGCAATCGTTCGCTCCGGTGTGGGGCAGTCCGGTGGAGCAGGAGGTTCTTGAGTTCGACTGACATTTCAGGCTTGGGCTTCGGCTTTCGGGCTTCAGCCGGATGAAAATATTTTTTCTGCTTCGGGAAACTGGTATTTACTTTGTGGTAACAGGGTACCCCCCCTCCCCCTCCCCCCGCAATCTTTGGAATCATCACACTACGGCGTTTTGCCCCGCAAAATCCGTGGGACAAAGGACTTACATACTAAAATCTAGACAGCAAAGGACTTACAGGCCCGACGATGTGGGTTCACCCGACCGTCACGGCCTCGACCATGATTACGCATGTTTGGTGCGCGGCGCAAGGTCAGATGTCACATACTGGGGCTGTGGAAATCTTTGGGAGAGTGCGATGTTCTGTGCGCGGATTGTGTCGGCGACTGAAGGTCGAAATCTCCCGCTCAAGCGAAGCTTGGATGGGGCGCCCTCGGGATTGGGTTTACTGCGGGCCAGCCCCCCAATTAATCTTGCCTGATGAATCCAACGCTCAAGGCTGTTCTCTACGCGGTGTTCTGGTTCGTCCTTGGTCATCTCAGTTGTGCGGTTATGCACCACTGGCATCACCACGTCGCGGGGAGATAGTCTGCGCTTCCATGGTCCACTGTCGGACCTGCAGATTGTTTCTTGAGGCTATGCCCCCGGGCAGCATTGAAAAGCAGATTCCTCGCTCACTCTCGCCGGTTTCACCGGCTGCGAGTGGCTCGGAATGACAACGGCTGAAGGCGGAGGCACGCTTATCGCAGCGCTGAAGCGCTGCGCCACCCAAATCATTTTTTGGGACTGCGCTACTTTGGTCGAACTCTACTTTGCCTTATAGATCTCCGTCAGCAAGTCTGGCTTGGATTCATCGCGCGCCAGGTGAGCGTAGCGCTCGCCGCCGTGGTAGTCGAGCTTGTAGGTCTTGTAATAGTCGGTGTTCTCGACGAGCAGTTCGAGGGGCGCGGTGGTGTTCTTGCCGGATTTCAGCGCATCGCGCAGAATTTCTGGCGAGTATTGGCGGCCGTTCACTGCGACCAGTTTCATACCCGGGCCAATTCCAGCCAGGGCTGCGGGCATGCCTTCGATGGTGTCGGTAATGGTGCCGTCTTCGCGCAGGTCGATCCCAATCGAATAGGCCGCATTGATGAAACGCGAGTTGCTCTCGCCGCCGCGGTCCATTTCGGATGGCGATTCGTTGTACACGAGTTTCCATCCGCTGCCTTCGACCCCGCCGAGCGGAGCGCTGGGCCCGTGATTCGTCAGGCGCTCGGTCCAGAAGCCGCGCCAGTCGTAGGGCACGACCTGGTTCAGAGTATCGACGACGTCGTCGAACGTATAAGTCTTCAGCATGGGCCCCGTGCTGGGAGCGCCGTGGAAGAGCTTGCAAAAATCGTCCAGGGTCTTCTTGCCCTTGCTCTGCTGGCGGATGATGACGTCGGCCCACAACCAGTTCAGCGTGTCTTCATCGTAGAAATCGAC
>PLKR01000347.1 GCA_003140655.1 Acidobacteriaceae bacterium
CCGCATCGTTCGCGACATAAAGATCGGGCCAGCCGTCGTTGTCGTAGTCGCCCCAGGTCGCACCCAGGCCGTAATAGTGATGTGGATCGTCCACGCCGGCTTTCTTCGAAACTTCTTCAAACGTGCCATCGCCTTTGTTGTGAAACAGCAGATCCGATTCGCCGGGCATGCCCCACGGCCCGCACTGCACCAGCACTCCCTTGAAACGGCAGAAGCGCGGATCGTTGCCGAACTGCGGCAGATTGTCGATATCCACGTGCACATAACGCGAGACAAAAAGATCTACGCGGCCGTCGCGATCATAGTCGGCCCAGGCTGCTCCGGTGCTGAATCCTCCGGCTCCAACGCCGGCCTTATCGGTTACATCTTCGAACTTGCAGTTGCCCAGATTGTGATAGAGCGCGTTGCCGCCGTAGCCGGTGACGTAAATATCCTGCAGGCCATCGTTGTCGTAATCGGCCACGGCCACACCCATGCCCCAGCCCTTGTGCGTCAGGCCCGCGGACTTGGTAATGTCGGTGAACTTGATGTCGTTACTCTTGGAATCAGTATCCTGATGATAGAGCGTGATCATCAGGTCGCCGCCTTCCTTGTATCGCGGAACGGTGGAGCCGTTGACGGTGATGATGTCGAGCTTGCCGTCGTTGTCGCAGTCGATCAGCCCCACGCCGCCGCTCATCGACTCGACGATGTACTTTTTATCGGGAGAAGAAATGTGCGCGACAGTAAGACCTGCTTTCTGCGCGATGTCTTCGAACTGTGGGAGGGATGCCGGTGGGCTGGCCGCTTGCGCCTTTTGTAACGGTGAACTCGCCGGGGGCTTGTCAGGAGAAGATTGTGCCAGCAGTATCGCGGTCAGCAGCAAGCCCGTCCACACGGAAAGCATCCAAACGGAAAGCGAGGCTCGCATAGGCAGGGGATCGATTATACAGGGCGTTGTTCCACGCTGACGGACTCGGCTAACGATCGTGCGCGCTGACGCTTCAGCGCAAAACAAAACGCCTCAGACTCAGTTTGAGTCTTGAGGCGTATGTTGATCAGCCCTCCCCCAAGTGCTGCTCAAGAACGAGACTACCGTAGAGAGACAAAGACGTATATGGCTCTAGCGTGCCATTACTAAGTACTAACGAGCTTCCCTGTCGTGTTCCGCTAAGTTATTTAGGATCAATGCATTACGCGGACACTGGAATGTTAGTACATCCCGCGGTGCCGAATACGCGCCGGTAGCGCTCGATTTCCGAGGGTAGGCCGAGCGCTTTCGCGTAATTGTCGGAGAGCTTCACTGCCGGACGGCCTTCGACGCTGGACACTTTGCTGATCAGGCTGATCGGATCAAACACGCCATCGCCGCTGGGATCGCAGCCGCGAAAATCGTTGGTCAGCAGCGTGCCCCAACCTGCACTGAAGCGAATGCGACGGCCGGGAGTCCACTTGCGCCGATCATGGAAATCGGCCGCGCTGCGGAAATCCTTGACGCTGATTCCGCTGGCTAGCGTTCCACCGAAATAGGCATGCAGACCGAGGACCTCGTCGATGTCGAGTGCATCGGAGGCGATGATCAGCTTGTCGTGTGGATCCCGGCCGCGGGCTTTGAGCCATTGAATATATTCATCTCCGGCTATGTAAGGATCCTTGCTGTCAATGCGCTGGCCCGTCCAATCGGCGGCCCAGTCCGGCGCGCCTTCGAGGAATTGCGTGGTTCCGAAAGTATCGGGCAGCATAATGCGAAGCGCGCCTTCGTAGGTGCTCTGCCACATCTCGAGGACATGGTACTGAGAAGCCTTCAGGGCCTCGTCATCGTCTTGCGGCGCCAGCGCGGCGAGGACCATGGGAATCTCATGCGCATTGGTTCCGATCGCCTCCAGGTCGTGCTTGTGGGCGAGGAAGGCGTTCGAGGTTCCGGTGAAGCCGCTGCCCAGGTTCGACGCCATGGCTTCGACCACGTATTCCTGCCAGAGGAAGCTGTGACGGCGCCGGGTTCCGAAGTCTGCCACGCTGAGATTGGGAACTCCACGCAGGCGCTCGATCTTATCCCATAGCTTGGTCTTCGCCTTGGCGTACAGAATGTCGAGGCCGAACTCGCTCAGCTTTTTCAGATTGGCCCTGGTACGCAGCTCGCTGATGATGGAGAGCGAATAGAGTTCCCACATGGTGGTGTCGGTCCAGAGGCCGTCGAAAGATAAATGAAAGCGGCCGTCTTTGACCGACAGCTCGTAGTCCGACAATCTGAAATCGCGTTCCAGCCATTCCAGGAAGGCTGGCTCAAAGATTCCGCGGCGGCCATAGAACGTGTTGCCCGCCAGCCAGACCAGTTCGGACCTGCGAAACCGAAGTTCTCGAGCGTGATCGAGCTGCTCGATGAGTTCTTGGTGCGCGAAAGTGTCTACGGGGCCACTGGGAGAGCGGTTAAAGAGCGTGAACTGCACACGCGTTTTCGGGTAGTGCTTCCAGATAAACTGCAGCATCAGCAGCTTGTAGAAGTCAGTATCGAGCAGAGATCGCGTGACCGGGTCCAGTGCCCAGTTGTGATTGTGCGCCCGCTCCGCGAAGTTCACGATCATTCACTAGTATCCTCATATGGCTTCGCTGCAAAAGCAAATCCTGAGAACCTGACGGTAGGTCGCTTTGAAATTTCACGGAAGCCGGAAAATGCAGTCAGCCGATCGCGGCTAAGACGAACTGCACGCGTTTCTGGACTGACTCGAGAGGGAGTGGGAGCAGGCTATAGCCCAAAGCGGAGTAGGTCTCCACCATCACTTCGTAGGTCGCCTGGGCCTCCTGGAAAGATTGTTTCCGCTCGGCATCCAGCGCGTAGATTTCCGGCCAAGGCGGCGCGACGAACACTCGGTGATGGTAGCGAAATGTTTGTGCGGCCCTCTCTACATGAGAAGGTATGGGCAGATCGTTTAAGCGCAAGTAGCCGAGAACATCGGGCACGCCGCGGTCGAAAATAACCGGACCGCTGAGGCTCAGAGCCGCCCGATAGGATCGTATTTCCCAGCCCAACATCAGTTCAGCGAAAGCGCGCCGATCGGACCAAGGTAAAGCTTCGCCGCCAATGGCCACCTGCTCTCGAATGATCGCTCTGCCGGCCTCAGGCAGGGTGCAAATACCATGTTCTGCCAATGCGCTGATCAGCGTACTCTTTCCTGAACCCGGACCTCCGGTGATTACGAAGAGACGATCAACATTTGCAACCTCCAATTCCACCTCCCGATGAATATGGCCGCTGCGATGCTCGCCCAACATCGTCTGTTGATCGCAACTCGAAATCCAAACTGCTGCCGCCTTCAGTTTTATGCGAACTCAAGCTCAAGCTCCCTCTCGAAAAAGAGCGCAAGACTTTCGGATTCCTCCTCGACGCCCGCTCGCTCTATCCGGGAGAGCTTGCCGAAGGGCTCGATCTCTACACGCAGCTTCTTGCCTTGAAGTTTGTATGACCAGATGCCTGCGATTGCGCCATCGATTAGCACTACAGGCGAGATCCAGCCCTGGTTGCGGTAGACGCGCTTGTAGTGCTTCGCGCTGAGCAGGTGGTCTTTTTCGCGATGGGCGAGCAGATAGGCATCGAAATTCGGTAGCAGGCGAATCGAGGCTTTTACGGCAGGGCTGCTGTTTAGAACAGCCACATCCTTGCGAAGTAAAAAGCAATTCTTCTTGTCGCCGGGAATCTCTGCCAGCTCGGGTTCGAGCAACGCGCGCAGCGGTTTTACCTCTTGCATCGGGAGGCCCGCCCAGTGGGAGAAGTCATGCAGCGTAGCCGGACCATAGGCGCGCAAATACTTTCGCAAGAGAGCGCACTGCGCTTCCGTCGCAGACATCAGTTCAAGCTTCAGCTTCGGCAGCCAATGGTCCGTGCGGATGAAAACGATTTCGTTGCCCTCGCCCCGGCCGTAACAGATCAGTCCCTCGGCCACCGGCAGGCGAACCAGACTCCAGGAGTTCTCCATCCAGAAACGCACTTGCTTGCTCGCTTTGGGACGAATGGCGGCGGCGATAGCAGGCCTGCGAAGTGGCCCCGAAGAGAGGGTCTCCATGATCAACGGGATGAGTGCTTCGCTCTCATCGCGCGTAATGCCACATCTATCCATGACGCGCATCGCTTGAGCGAAGCGGCTTGGCCTGAGGGCAGCGATGTAGATTGCGAATTCATCGGTGGGAATGAGATGCAGGGTCTGCCGCATTAGAGAGGTCTTCACCAGGGTGCGAGTCTTCCACAACGCGTCCTCAATCCCGGCTCGCGTTAGGGCATGATTGCGCGTCCAGAGCTGCAGATAGGCCGCCGACATGATCTGCGCCTGCACGCCGCACATGTCGCGGGAGATGGTGACGGCGTCCGCGGGAGGGTTATCCAACAGGTGGTGGCGCCGCAGCCGGAAGCTTGCGATCGCATCGATCCGACTTCGTGACGGAGTCTTCGGCATTCGCCTAGCAGCAGCCCATCTTCACTTCGCCAGCAGCGGTGAGCGGAGGACCGAAGGCCTCCTGCGGCGCGGGAGCGCCGTTCGCCACCGCAATCCAACGCCGCACCGCATCGAACACGACGAGAACCACACCCAGGATAAAGATGCTCATAAGCACGGAATCCAGGTAGCCGGTAAACACCTGACCGGGCTTGGAGGTCAATGGCCAGAAAATGTCCTTGATCGACAGCACTCCCGCCGTCAGCGTGGTCACACCTACGAAGCACATTGGAACGGCCGTAATCCAGGCATACTTCTGCTTGCCCATGTTAATGAGGAATGTAGTCGTCACCGCCAGCGCAATAGTCGCCAGCAGCTGGTTTCCGGTTCCGAACAACGGCCACAGTGTGGAAATATTTCCNNCCCGGCAGCCACGCACTGTTGCCGAATGGCTTGTGCACTTTGCCCATGAGTTCCTGCAGGACGTAGCGGGCCACGCGGGTGCCCGTGTCGATCGTGGTCAGGATGAACAGAGCTTCGAACATGATGGCGTAGTGGTACCAGTAACCCATCAAACGATCCATCCCAGGCAAGCCACGGAAGATTTGTGCCATGCCTACCGCCAGCGAGACCGCGCCTCCCGTGCGGCCCGCTAGTTTCTCGCCAACTTCGCGGGAGAACATATCCAGATTAACCGTGGTTATGCCCAGATGACTGAAGACCGCCGGCGTGGTGTTGATGGCAAAGTAGTCGCCAGGATACAGAGAGCACGCCGCAATCAGAGCCAGCACACCTACCAGCGACTCGGCGATCATGGCGCCGTATCCGATGAAGCGGGCGTCACTTTCCTTGTCCAGCATCTTGGGCGTGGTACCCGAGGCGACCAGCGAGTGAAAGCCTGAGATCGCGCCGCACGCAATGGTCACGAAGAGAAATGGAAACAGACTTCCTTTGATGATCGGTCCGCCCCCATGAACGAACTGGGTAAAGGGAGGAAATTTTATATTGGGATGAACCACAAAGACGCCGATGATCAGGACGGCGATCGTGCCCAGCTTGACGTAGGTGGAAAGGTAGTCGCGCGGTTCCAGTACCAGCCAGACCGGAAGAACGGATGCCACCAGACCGTAGATGCCCATGAGGAAGGTGATCTGATGAGGAGTGAAAGTAAGCGCTCCAGCAAATCCACTCTGAGCTACCCAGCGTCCGGCAACCACGCTGCCGATCAAAAGGATGACACCGAAGATGCTTGGGCCAGTGACCGTTATCTTCCCGGCATGGCTTTTGAACATCCACCATCCCATGATGACGGCGATGGGAATCGTCATGCCGATGGTGAAGACGCCCCACGGGCTATTCGAAAGCGCGTTGACCACTACAATGCCGAGGCCGGCGAGCGTCACCAGAAGAATAAAGAGCACGGCGATCATCGCCACCAGACCGGCGAAGGGACTGATTTCGGTGCGGGCAACATCGGCGATCGAGCGGCCGCGATGACGCACAGAAGCCACAAGCACGGTAAAATCCTGCACGCAGCCAGCCAGAACGGCGCCGACCAGCAGCCAAAGGAAGCCAGGCGCAAACCCGAACTGTGCCGCCAGAGTCGGCCCCACCAGCGGTCCTGCTCCCGCGATGGCGGCGAAGTGATGTCCGAAGAGCACCCATCGCGGCGAAGCGACGTAGTT
>PLKR01000479.1:0-1187 GCA_003140655.1 Acidobacteriaceae bacterium
GCTTCCGCGCCCTGCAAAACTTCCGGCGCCATGTACTGGAACGTTCCGACCACGGTTCCCTTCTGCGTCAGCGGCGAAGCGGAACCGCTGAGCGCGGCCACGCTCATGGTCGGCGTGCTCGGCGTTAATGGACTGGCTCCGGAAGCGGAGCTTAATCCCGGCGCAGGCTTCGCTAAACCGAAGTCCATCAGCTTCGGCCCATTCCTGGTGAGCATGATGTTGGCGGGCTTCAGATCGCGATGCACGATTCCGCGCGCGTGCGCTTTGTCGAGCGCATCGGCGATCTTGATCGCAATCTCGAGCGCTTCTTCAAGCGGCATCGCGCCGCGGTGCAGCCGGTCGGCCAGAGTCTCGCCGTCCAGATGCTCCATGACCAGGAAATCCACGCCGTCCTGTGAGCCAATGTCGTGCAAGGTGCAGATGTTGGGATGATTCAGCGAGGAAATCGAGCGCGCCTCGCGCTCCATGCGCTGCCTTAGATCAGGATTGGAAGACAGATGCGCCGGCAAAACCTTGATGGCTACATCGCGCCCCAGGCGCGTATCGCGAGCGCGATAGACTTCGCCCATGCCGCCCGCGCCCAGCGGCGCCTGGATCTCATACGGCCCGAGTTTTGTACCAGCGGCGAGGCCCACGGTTGGCTGGGATTATAGCGTGAAATGACAAAGTAGAATCGTTACGAAGCATTTCAAGCGGTAGGGCATCATGCAGGCAACCCCAACGGCTGATCAGTGAACATAGTTTACGGCCATGACCGGAGTGATGGTCCGGGCCGTGTTGCGGGCAGGCCCAATCAGCCGTGCTCCGAAGATCACGCCCACGCTGCGTTTCCAGTTGTATTCGATCGCCGGCGCAAAACCAAATTCCTGGCTGAATCCAGAGTTCAATTGCACGGGTTGGTTGGCATCCAGAATGTTGTAGCCCGCCACCGCGGTATTTCCCTGATGACGGTAGATAGCATCGAGCGCCAGCACCCAGCTACGCGTCACGCTGTATTCCCCGGCCGCGTCGATGAGTAAGGTGCTCCCGGGATTGGCGTGGCCACGGAATCCTGCTTCCGTGCCGTAAACGCTGACGTCCTGTACATTCACGTTGTTCGAAAACGCCTGCGTCAGGTTGAATCGCGCGCGCAGAATGCGGCCATTGGGCAGCCAGAAAAACGTCTGCGAAAAAAGTCCGAGCGTCGT
>PLKR01000479.1:1208-2857 GCA_003140655.1 Acidobacteriaceae bacterium
CCAATGCCGGCGCTATTCAGGCCCGCGCTGACGTCGTTGTAGCCGAACGTGGGAATCAGACCAACCGTGAACTTGTTCGCAAGGCCATAGTTGATGTAGGTTAGCGATCCGAAGCCGTTGGAATGCGGAGCGCTGACACGAGCGCCGCTTGAATTGTAGAAGCCTTGCGTGGTCGCATCGTAGACGTAAGGCTCAATCAGGACATGTCCGCGCGGCAAAGTCGCGGCCGACGGCGCCAGCAATGGGCCGGTCCACCACGCATCATCGAGCGACTGACGAGCCGCACCGGTTTGCGGCGAGGGTTGCTGTTGCGCATCCATATCGGCAACTCGCAGCAGCAAACCAACGATCACCAGCGCCGCAAACTTGACATGTCTCACCATGGCCTGCCAGGAATTGGACGCGCGTCCGCGCCGGATGTCACGAAGATCGATCCTTACTTCGCCGATAATCAAGTGAACTAGTGTTGAAATACAAGAAGTAGACCTGGAAAAACAATAATCGTTTTCGAACTTACAGGAATCGATGAAGGCACTCAAACTTTCAGCGTTTGCTTCGTTCGATATTCGTCCGGCAGACCGCTATCAATCGCGACCCGAACTTTTTCCATCAAACAATCCCGGCTGCCGAAATCCTTGGGCTCAATCGGCGGATGAAAGATCACTGTCGCGGTCCCCGGCTTGATCGCGAACCTTCCCTTTGGCATCACGTAGTGTGTGCCCGTAATCGTCACCGGAACTACCGGAACTCCGCACTCCATCGCCAGATAAAACGGTCCCTTCTTAAACGGCATCAGCTTGCCGTCGAAGGAGCGATGGCCTTCCACGTAGATGGTCATATTCAGGCCCTGTTGCACGACCTGCTTCGCGAACCGCACCGACTCGATCCCTGCATCGCGATTTCCGCGATCCACCGGCACCAGCGACCCCATCCGCATCGCCTGGCCCAGGATCGGATAGCTGAACAATTCCTTCTTCACCATCACTGAAGTGCGCCGCGGAATCAGAGGAATCGTAATTGGCGGATCCAGGTTCGACACATGGTTTGACATGAAGATGTAGGTGCGCGCCGGGTCCAGCTTGTCGAGTCCGACGGTTTGCACGCGCACTCCGGTCAGGCGAACCCCATTCCACGCACCAAACATGAACAGGCGGTAGAGCAGGCGAATGTCGCCCGTGATGAACGTCCAGGGGAATCCGATCAGCGCCGCCAGAGGCGCGGCCAGCCCCCAGAAAGTCAGCATCACGATGGTGCGGATCATATTGGGTGTGCCCCCTACAGCGAGTGTGCCCCTAGTGTGAGTGAGCCGCTTGCGGAGTGTCCGCCTCGCCCTTCAGCCACGCTGCCCGGCGGGCCCGCTGTTCCGCGGTAACTTTCTCAATATCTTTGAGCTCGTATGACTTTTCTTCGCGGCTCCCCACTTTCCACTTCAGGTCACGCTCCCCGCCGCGCCGGGCACGGACCTTCAACGCAATCGTGTCGCCCGGCGTAAGCTGCGCCATTTCCTCCGAGAATTCCTGTGCGGCCATCTTGCCGCCGATTTCCAGAATCGCCTCGCCCACTTGCAGACCGGATCGCTCCGCGTCGCTGCCGGGAACCACCGCTGCCACGGTCATGGGACCGTCAAAGTTTCGCGAGGCCACAAACCC
>PLKR01000533.1 GCA_003140655.1 Acidobacteriaceae bacterium
CCGCTCTAACCCGATGATTCCAGAGATTGAGGGGGGAGGGGGTACCCCCTGAAAAAAAAGCGAAGATCGCGCTCAGTTGAGGTTTCTCCGGCGAGTGCGCGCAAGATTATTTCACGGCAGAAATCCACACAGCGCGCCAGCGAGTGCAGAGGTCCTTCGGCCCACGAAAAACGCGGGCCTTCAGGATGACAGGGGAGTGAGCCGTCGCCCTAAGTAATAAAAACCCTCCCGCTGGGGGCGGGAGGGTTCGCGATCCGATGATCGAGGTTAGGCGCGGACTACGTTGCCCGCCTGAAAGCCTTTGGGACCTTTGAGCAGGTCGAACTCCACGGTCTCACCCTCGTTGAGCGAGCGGTACCCGTTCTCTTGAATGGCTGAGAAATGCACGAAAACGTCTTCTCCCGTAGAGCGCTGGATAAATCCATACCCCTTCGCCCCGTTGAACCACTTTACTGTTCCCTTCTCTCTCACGGAAAAGCTCCTTTCCTCTGATCATTAAGAATTAGTTCCCCGGATCTCCGGATCGTTGCCCCGCGCGAACGGAGCGCCCCCTCCGAGAAAGCCGGTGAAACCCGGTTGCGTCTCTTTATGCCTGTGCCGAAGAAATGCCCCAAAGCAAAAGACTCCTTGGGTTCGGCCACGCATGAAGAAAATGCGGCGCGAACTTCCGGAGCCCGACCATCGGCGCTGATTTCTACTGCCCTGCTCAAGACCCAACCTGCCTTGCGACTCATTCCCCGACATTCATCGGTTCATGAGCCCACCGATAATAAGGAGTAGAAGGTCTTTTCGCAACAAAAATTAGAGACTTGGGCCCAAATATATCCCATGGTCACATTCAAAGCTTTAACAAGGTATAAGCAACGGCGCGTTTTACCCCTGGACCTTCGTGCTCCGGGGACATCAAAACTAGCCGCAACCCTTTGATAGGATTAGAGAACACGCCTGTGCCCGATCAAATCACAGCTACCGCCCCCCCGCCCACGGAAGGCCCGCCCAGCCTGCCGCAGCGCCCGCGCCGCGCGCATTCGGGGATGGCAATCTCCACGGCCAAATACCTTCTGCGCACCGACGTGCATACATTTGCCTTCTCGGTAGCCGCAAACTCGATCCTCTCGTTTTTCCCTTTCGTGGTGCTGTTGATGACACTCATCCGGCGCGTTTTTCACTCGAAGGTGATGTACGACGTAGTGGTTGAGTTGCTGCGCGACTACCTTCCTGCGGGCCAGGAATTCGTCATCCGCAACCTGAACGCAATGGTGAACGCGCGCCATCGCGTGCAAGTGGTCTCTTTGATCATCCTGTTGGTGACCTCGTCGGGGATATTTATGCCGCTGGAGGTCGCGCTCAACCGCATCTGGCGCTTCCCCAACAACCGTTCCTATCTTGGCAATCAGTTGGTCTCGCTCGGCCTCGCGTTTGCATGCGGCGTTCTGGCTCTGCTCTCCATTGGAATGACGGCAGGGATCGTACGGCCGTTCGAATTCTTGCTGCGCGGGCACGCCATGGGGTTTGTGCGACTGGCGGAATTCCTGGCGATGAAGATCTTCGCCATCGCCGCCAGCATCGCCATCTTCTTTCTCATTTACTGGGTGCTACCCAACGGCAAGGTTCCAGCGCGCGCCGTGCTGCCCGCAGCCATCATTACGGGGCTGCTCTCGGAGGCGCTGAAGTACGGCTACATCCTGGCCTTACCCTGGCTCAATTTCGCCGAAGTCTATGGGCCTTTCGCGTTGTCGGTAAGCCTGATGTTCTGGGCATTCTTCATGGGACTTCTGCTGCTGGCTGGCGCAAACCTCAGTGCCGAAGAGCATCTCCGGCACCCGCTCTGACGTCGCCAAGTCGTCANNAATGACCGGGAGAAGTTGCTGGCGTCTGCTCGTCACTTTCTCGCTGATCTTCTTAGTACCGGCGTTTCTGCGCGGGCAGGATGGCGCGGCGGATCGTTCCCGGGTCCCCGCCCCTGACCTTGCCCCCGCGGTAGCGCCCGCCCTTGCCCCGAACTTGGAGCCACCGCGCCATTCCTGGCCCATCGCGCCCGTCTGGATTCCTCCTCCCAGTCTGCCCCGGCGTTACCCAGATGTTCCCCAGCAACCGGTTTTCCCGCAACTGGTCCGCGCCGCTGGGATCATCTTCTCCGGTCGTGTCACCTCCATCGGGCGCGCCCTCTCATATTCCGGGCAAGCACCGGCTTCCACCACCGTTACGTTCCAAGTTGAACATGCCATGCGCGGCGCGTCATCGGGTCAGAGCTTGACCATCCACGAGTGGGCTGGCCTTTGGACCAGCGGCGAGCGCTACCGCGTCGGCGAACGCGTACTGCTGTTTCTGTATGCCCCGAGCAAGTTGGGCCTCACGAGTCCGGTAGCCGGGACCGTGGGGAGATTCGCGGTGGATTCGCAAGGCAGGGTCATGATGAGCGCACAGCATGCCGCAACATTGGCGGCGGACCCCATCTTGGGCGGAAAAATCTTGGTCCCTTATGCCGACTTTGTCCAGGCCGTGCAGAGCCGGGAGGAATGAGCCAGAGGTGACCATACATAAGAAAATGACATTCCCCGCCCGCTCATTCCTCTTACGGCTGGCCTCGGCCGTGGCTATCGTCCTCTTCTTCGCTATGCTCAGCCGCGCCGGAGGCCCAGAGTATGTGGCGGGATCCAGCTATTTCAACTCCGGGACCATGGGCCAGCCCATCACCTGGTCCCAAGGCCAGGTAAATTACTACACCGACCAGGGCGATCTCAGTCCCATCCTGCCCAACGTCTCGGCTAATGCTTTTGTCGCCAACGCCTTTGCCCAATGGACTTCCGTTTCCGCTGCGGCCCTCACAGCCACCAATGGCGGCCAGCTTGCCGAAGACGTTAACGGCAGCAACATCGCCATCAACTCCAGCGGAACCGTCACCGCTCCCGCCGACATCACTCCCACCGCCATTCAAACTCCGGTTGGAATCGTCTACGACTACGACGGCTCGGTCACGGACGCCTTGCTCGGTGCGGACGCGGGCGATCCCTCGCAATGCTTCTGGAACGCAGTCTACGGCGGCGTGGACAACTTCGGCGCAGGCGCAAATTTTCTCCACGCCCTGGTGGTCATTAACGGCCAGTGCGCACTGCAGTCGTCGCAGCTCACGGATGTCGAATACCGGCTGGTGCGAGTGCTCGGTAACGTGATCGGTTTGGGTTGGTCGCAGATGAATCTGAACGTGATTACCGGCAATCCACGTCCCACGCCCGATGACTACGCTGGTTTTCCCGTAATGCACTTTATGGACCCGGTTACCTGTGTGCCAATCACGGTCTGCTACGCCAATCCTTATCAGCTCGCCTCAGACGATGCAGCCGCGCTGTCCCGCCTTTATCCCGGCCCGGCGGCCGCCACCGCCCGTATTTACGGCTCGGTTTACTTCGTGGACCGCCTGGGTAAAATCGCCCAACCTATGCAGGGCGTGAACGTGGTCGCGCGTTGGATTGATCCTTCCACCAACCTGCCCTCGGACGAGTATGGAGCTTCGTCGGTTTCCGGAT
>PLKR01000417.1:0-1171 GCA_003140655.1 Acidobacteriaceae bacterium
GAATCAATTACACTCATTGACTTTAAGGGGCCGCTTCCTTATCGACCAATCCCCCTGCGTTATCCATCCGGGGAGAACTTCTCTCTGGTAGTCTTGTTTCTTTCAGAGAGCGGCCTTTCACCTTGCGAAAATTCCTCTTCATCATTGTTCTGATTCCTCTGTTGGGCGGGCTGGGATGGTGGTATTTTCGCGAGCAGGCGTTGCCGGATTACGGGCCGGCTTATCGAGAATATGCCTACGTCACCAACGGCAAAAGCAATACCGTGAGCGTGATCGATCTGCGGACGTTCGAGCCGGCAAAGACGATTGCCGTGGGCATGGAGCCGACCGGGGTTGCAGCCAACAGTAAGAAGAATGAAATCTATGTGGTCAACTCGGGGTCGAACAACGTCAGCGTGATCGATGCCGAGAAGAACGCCGTGGTGGCGACGATCGGAGTTCACGGGAGGCCGTACTTTATCGATGTTTCGGAAGATGGCAAGCGCGCGTATGTGGCGAACTCGGGGTCGGCCAATGTTTCGGTGATCGATCTGGAGAAGCGCGCGGTGCTGGGCAATGTGCGCGTAGGCTCTTCGCCAGGACTGGCACGGGTTTCGCGGGACGGCGCGACCGTGGTGGTATCGAATCGCGGCGACAACACGGTTTCTCTGATGGACGCGAAGCTGCTGCGGGTGCGGGCGACTTTGCCGGTGTGCCAGCACCCGGAAGACATCGCCATCCTGCCGGATTCAAGCAAAGCGTTCGTGGCGTGTTCAGGTTCGTCGCAGGTGGCGTCCATTGCTTTAGCGGGCAGCCAAGGGAGGAGCGGCCTGACGAACGATCGGGTGTTGGCTCTGCTGGATGTGGGGCGGACGCCGGTGAGTCTTGCGCTGAAGCCGGATGGCGGCGAGCTGATCGCGTGCGACTTCGATTCCGACAGCATTTCGATTATAGAGACGGGGAACGATGAAGTCGGCAGCAGCGCGCTGATCGGGGAGCATCCGACGCACGCGGTGGTCACGCTCGATAACTCGCGGCTATACGCCAGCAACTTCGGCTCCAACAGCGTCGCCGTCTATGACATTGACTTGGGCCGAAGAATCGAAAACGTGGCGGTGGGGAGCCGTCCGGACGGCCTGGCGCTGTCGCAGGACCAGAAGTATCTTCTGGTGCTGGACACGCAAGCGGGCGA
>PLKR01000417.1:1225-4680 GCA_003140655.1 Acidobacteriaceae bacterium
GGTTACGTCGGGATCTTTAGAATCAGATAGGCGCCCACTAGACCGAAGATCAGGTCCGGCGACCAGGCGGCCAGAGCTGGCGGCAACTGGCTGATATCCCCCATAGCTTCGAACAATCGCGACACTACGGTATAGACCACGGCGATGCCCACCGCGACCGCAACTCCCGTGATGGCTCCCTTCTTGGCCGCTGACATGGAAAACGGAACGGCGAGGACAGCCATGATCAGCGTGATCAGCGGATAGGAGAGCTTCTTGTTTAGCTGCACCCGGAGCCGCACCACGTCGAAGCCGCTTTGCTGAAGATCGCGGATATAGCGGTGCAGTTCCTCATAGTTCATCTCGGAATACTGCTTCACCTCCTTCTTAAAATATGACGGCGCTTCCCTGAGTTGGGGGAAGGTGGAGACGTCGAAGGTGCGGTAGCCGGCGATGGCGGCGCCGCGCAGAGTGCGCTGCCAGCCTTGTTCGTAGATCCAGCGGCTCATGCTGTCGGCCCAGTGGGCGCGATCAGCGTGGATGCGTTCTGTGATGGCGAAGCTGGCGGGGTCGAGTTGAAAGATGGTGATGTTGGCGAACTGATCGCGGTCGGCATCGAAGAACTGGTAGTAGTAAATATCGTCGTGCTGGCCAAAAATCCAGCGGCGATCGGGCCGCAGATAAGTTTGCGGCGGCTTGCCCTTGATCTGGTTGTGCAGCGCTTCCTGGCGCTTGTTGGTGTGGGGCAAATAGAACTGGTCGGCAAAGAACAGGCCCGCTGCCAGCACCGCGGCTGCGACCATCACAGGTGTGACGATGCGGTAGATGCTGGTTCCGGTGGCCTTGATCGCAGTGATCTCATTCGACCGGTTCATCAGCCCGAACGTGATCAGCACCGCCAGCAGCATGATCAGCGGCGCAACGCTGTAGAGCAGGTAAGGGGAAGCGTTAAGCAGATACTCCGCAACTACAATCGCAGGCGTCTGGTTATGCAGAATGTCGCCCAGCAGCTCGAACAGAGTGAACACCTGCATCAGGACGAGGAATGCGAACACGATCATCCCCAGGTAGAGGAGAAAATCGCGCAGCACATAGTCATCGAGCAGCGTGGGGAAGCTGGCACTGAAAACTCTCCGCCGCGTGGAGGCGCGCTCGAAAGCGTTGGCGGTTTCTCTGCGCCTGCGCCTGCGATCGTGTGCCGGGCCGTTCGCCGGAAGTTCGTCGCGCTTCCATGCCAACCGGATCGCCGACAGGGCAAAGGGCCGCCGCTCGGCTTGCCACAGCAGGAACAAAGCCGCGGCGAAGAAAACGAGGTTGGCCAGCCAGGCTCCGAACCCGGGGCTTACCCTGCCCTGCTTGGCCAGCGAAACTCCGATCAGAGAAATGAAGTAGTAGACGAAGACGAGCACAATCGTGAGCACGAACCCGCCGGACTTGCCGCTCTTCTTCGACGAGAGTCCCAAAGGGATTCCGACCATGGCCAGCACCAGGCACGCCGAGGGCAACGCGAAACGGTTGTGAAACTCGATGAGGTACAACCGCGCCGTAGCGGGATCGGCGCTGGCGGCGCGGTCATGCAGCGCCCAGGTGCCGATGGCTTTGTAGGGGACTTGTTCGTCCTTGTTCTCTGACGAAGCCAGTTCGATGGGGATGTCGGTCTGCTGGAAAGTGGAGATCTGGTAATGGTCGGCGCGCGCAGGATCGGTTTCGTGCGTGGAACCGTTGGTTAAGTGCAGGTGAAGGCGGTCCTGGCCCTCGGGGACGAGGATGCCTTCACGAGCCAGCGTGATGCGCGGGTTGGCAGCGTCGGAAATGTCGGCCAGAAAGACGTCCTTCCAGACCGCGCCACCTTGGGCGCTGTGTACGTCCTGCACGTACAGCACGAGCTTGGGAAAACCTTCATAGAACACGCGAGGTTGCACTTCATAGGAGACTTGCGACCCTTTGAGTTGATCCTCGAGGCGTCCCAGCGAGGCGAGTGACCATGGCGCCAGATAGAGGCCATTGAGCAGAGCCAGTCCCCACGCGGCGGCGACAAAAATTGCCAGCACCCGGCCGAAGCTCCAAACTCCCATGCCGCTGGCGCGCATGGCAGTGATTTCGCTGTCGGCAGCGAGCCGGCTCAGCCCAATGAGAATCCCTACCAATACGCTCATCGGGATGGTGTAGGTGAGAGCGAAGGGGACGGTGTAGAAAAAGATTGCGGCGACGCTGGGCAGCGGCGCACTGGCGCGGACCACGAGTTCCAGAATGCGTCCCAGATCGCGCGTGAATAGCACAAAGGTGAAGATNNAGAATCCGCATGGCGGCGCGCTAGAGGGCAGGATAGCACGGGGGTTGCGGGGCGCGAATCTGCAGCTTGGTTCGGAGGCGCTCCATATGTCGATGCCCTATTATCCCGCTTTCAGAAACAGCGCTCCCAGCGGCGGCAGCGTAAGCTTCAGCGAATGTGGCCGCCCATGCGCCGTTTCTTCTTCCGCATGCACTCCGCCGAGGTTGCCCACGCCGGTGCCGCCGTATTCCAAAGCGTCGCTGTTGAGGAGTTCGCGCCAATAGCCGCCCTCCGGCACGCCCACGCGATAGCCCACACGCGGAATGGGCGTGAAGTTGCAAACGATGAGAACCGTGTCTTTCGGGGATTCACTCTTGCGCAGCAGTGAAATCGTGCTGGTCAGATTGTCGTTGCAATCCACCCACTCGAAGCCCGCGGGATTGGTATCGAGCAGGTGCAGCGCAGGCTCACTGCGGTAGATGCGGTTTAACTGCCCGACCCAGTTCTGCATTCCGCTGTGAACTGGATAACGAAGCACGTCCCACTCCAGGCTGGTGTCATGCCCCCACTCGCGGACCTGGCCAAACTCGCAGCCCATGAAGAGCAGCTTCTTGCCGGGCTGAGCGTACATATAAGCGAACAGCAGCCGCAAGTTGGCAAAGCGCTGCCACTCGTCGCCGGGCATCTTGCCGATCAGCGATCCCTTGCCGTGGACGACCTCGTCGTGGGAAAGCGGCAGCACGAAGTTTTCCTGAAACGAATACAGCATGCGGAANNCAGGAAGTGGATTCTTCCGCGGCGGTTTGGATTTCCGGGTGCTCTTTATAGGCTTCTTGATTGAAGCGGCGGAGGAAGTCGATGGCTTCGAGGTTCTCACGCCCGCCGAATTTGTTGGGAATCCACTCACCAGCCTTGCGGGAATAATCGAGGTAGAGCATGGAAGCGACCGCATCCACGCGCAGGCCGTCGATATGGTACTTGTCGAGCCAGAACATCGCGCTCGACATCAGAAAGCTGCGAACCTCGGTGCGCCCGTAGTTGAAGATGTGCGTCTTCCAGTCGGGATGGAAGCCCTGCCGCGAGTCTGCGTGTTCGTACAAGTGCGTGCCGTCGAAGTAGGCCAGGCCGTGGGCGTCAGAAGGGAAGTGCGAAGGCACCCAGTCGAGAATTACGGCGATGCCATGCTGGTGCAGGTAGTCCACCA
>PLKR01000176.1:0-2693 GCA_003140655.1 Acidobacteriaceae bacterium
GCCGTCTCCAAAGCCGGAGTCGAAGCTCTCACCCGCAGCCTCGCCGTCGAGTGGGGCAATCGCGGAATACGCATGAACGCCATCGCGCCCGGCCCCATTCCAACACAAGGCGCGTTCTCGCGAGTCCTCCCACGTCCCGACCTGGAAGTCTTAGCGTTGGATCGCAACCCCATGCACCGCTTCGGCACGAAAGAAGAATTAGCCAACCTCGCCGCATTCCTGGTAAGCGACGGCTCGTCGTATATCAACGGAGAAGTCATCCGCATGGACGGTGGAGAATTCTTGCAAGGCGCCGGCGAATTCAGCACGCTGGGCCGAGCTCTAACGGACAAAGATTGGGAGTCGCTAAAACCTCGGAAGAAATCCTAGCAAGTGTGGCCTGAGTTCGTTGTGGAGCGGGCGCCCTCGCCCGCTGCCTTTGACTTTAGATTTTGGGCTTGGGCTTGGATTTTGATTTCTGCACACGACAACCAAAAAGCCGCGCTTATTTCTGAACGCGGCCTTTATTTATTGCTCATGTGGAGCGGACGGTACTTTCGCGTAGCGAGAAACCAAAGTTGCTATTCCCGTCCGATCGCCTCCGCCTGCCGCATGCTCCGAATCACGGTATGCGCCAGGCTTTCCACCACCGCTACATCGCCCTCATCAAAATTGAAAGGCTCGGGTGCGAACACCATGAGCAGCCCCACCGTATCCCGCTCATAGCGAACCGGCGCCGCCAGAATCGAACGCACGCCCAGCCTCCGGCAGCTTTCCAAATCCACGCGCGGATCATGTTCCGCATCGTCGCAGCGCAAGGTTTTTCCTTCGCGAAAGCACTCGCCTGAAAGACCGGAGTTCACGTCCAGCCGCGTTCCCAGCGCCGGCGCGCTGACTCCAACGCTCGCCCGGCACATCACGCCGCCCTTGTGGATGAGCGCAATCGCCGCGCCCGTGCCCCGCGTCAGTGCCCGCGCCCGCTCTCCGATGAGCCGCAGCGTTGCCGTGAGATCGGTGCCCAGCGAACTGAATTCGTATTGCACCGTCGCCGAATTATGACGTTCACTCCCATTTCCCCCCGGCGCTTCCCGCGTCTCGGTGTCTGCCTCCAGACTGATCGCCATGTGTTCCCGATCACGGCTCCCGGGGTTTCCTGCCGCGCCCCAACCCCATCCTCGGTCCAGTGCTACTTTCGGAGCGATGTGGCTGGGCGCTCCGGCATTTACCGTCAACCACTCGTTCAACCGCCGCCGCGCTGCCTCGGGCAAGTCCGAGAAGCGCACTCCAGCGCGTCCCAGCGCATCGGCCCACGCGATATAGCCCGTAGTCTCCACGTGCCCACTGGGGGAGAGATCAAGCTCCAGCCGCACTGGCCGACTCTTGTCGACGCCATCGAGCGCTTGACCCATCTGCATCGACAATCCTTCCTCGCTCAAATCCAGAATCATCCCGCCGCTTACGCCATCAAAACTGGCAAACGCAGGCGCATGCACCATCTGCCGCAAACATCGCCGCCGCTCCGGAAGAAATTCCTGATTCTCTTCCATACCTGGTTCGAAGATGAATTCCGATCGCTCTAGCCGCTTGACACAAGCTTTTCCTACATGTCCTAACGAATGATGAGATCGTCGCCGACCGGAAAAAAGTGCCAGCGCAGGTTCCCCCGCCGGGCCGAACTCTCATTTCAACCCTGCAACCGCCGCTACTTCATCAAACAGAATCCTCGGCCCCCGCCGCACTTCTTCCCCGCGAATCCGTTCATCGTTCCCGTGTTCCGTATTGCCTTCCTCTTCCGTGGCCGTATAAGCTGCAAGCGATCCGCGAAAGGAAAGTATTTTCCGGGCACTCCGGTGGTGCCGCACCCACCACAATCCTGCGGGCCAGCAAGCATTTTCCGGACTCTTTGATTATCAAGGTTGTCCCTCCCCCACTCCGGATACACGCAGTTTTTATATCAGGTTTGCCAAAATTACCCTGCCGGAAGCCCCTCAGGCTATCCTTCCGCCCGCATCAGACGTACAATGTCTTTAGATATCAGGGACTTAGCTCGACAATTTCCGAGCCCGGTTTGGCACCCGACCTGTAATAGAAAAGGCGGGCGCCAGCAAGGTTTGCGGAGCCTGGAGTTTGAAATGTTCAGGCGTGCGTTGCGTCAGCGCATGCCGGCAAAGCGGTCACCGCTTGCTTCACGGTCTGCAGTTTTAGGGGACGCAATCAAAAATCACGCAACACGCCCGTTTCGGCGTGCTGGAGTGGAGCCCCAAAACGCTCCCCCAACTTGGAGGAAGTTTACTATGAACAGCCGCATTCTCATGACCTTGCCCTTGGCCGCAGTGCTCGCGTTTCCGGCCTTGGCACAGACTTCGCCTTCATCTTCTCAAGATCAGCCAAACCAGCCGGCCGCNNGATCGCGTCAATGAGTTGGACGATCTGACCGCCGCCAACAGCAAGTCGATTAAGGACACCGATACGCGGGCTCAGGCTGGCATTCAGCTGGCTTCGAACAAAGCCAACGAGGCCGATCAGCACGCCATTGATGCCGGCAACAAGGCCACCATGGCGCAGCAGAGCGCGCAGCAGGCCACTACCCGCATCCAGACCGTCGAGACGGTAGTCGGCAACATCGACCAGTACAAGGCGTCGAACCAGACCGAAATCCGCTTCAAGCCCGGCCAGACCATGTTGAGCAAAAACGCCAAGGACGCTCTGGATGA
>PLKR01000176.1:2721-3000 GCA_003140655.1 Acidobacteriaceae bacterium
ATTTTCCTCGTGGGCATGGGCAATGCCCCGGTAGCGGGTACGGACGCGGATGCGAAGACCAAGCACATCAGCGGCGGGCGCGTGGAAATCAGCCTGCTGAAGAATGATCTGGAGCAGCTCTCCAGCAATTCTTCGGCTCCGGCGACCACCACGGACCAGCCACAGCAACCGAAGTAGTCACATTCAACCAGTGTTGGGACCCAAGGGCGCTTCGCCCAAGTCTCTCCCCCGGAGAAAGCCCCTCGCGCAAGCGAGGGGCTTTTCTCGTGTTTGAATGGC
>PLKR01000176.1:3005-6461 GCA_003140655.1 Acidobacteriaceae bacterium
GTCAGATACACAAGGTCAGATGCACAAAAAACGTCACGCCCGAAACGTTCCCGGCTTGATCCCGAACTGATCGAGCTTGGACTGCAGAGTGGTGCGTTTCAAGCCCAGCCGCGCGCCTGCGCCGTCGGGTCCTCCGAGCCGGCCGTTGCAATCGCGGAGAGCGCGAAGAATGCGTTCGCGTTCCTTATCGCGTTGACTAACGTCCTTGCCACCCTTGTCCCCGGCAACGGCCATTTGCAATTCGGAGAGCGGCGACTGCAGAACCGAGCCCGGAGTGAGAATGACCGAGCGCTCCAGGAAGTTCTCCAGTTCGCGGATGTTGCCCGGCCACTCCCACCGCACCAGCGNNTTCCATGGTTCTTGACGGAATGCTGGTGATGGACTTTTTCATTCGACCGGCGAACTTGCGGACAAAGTGCTCGACCAGTGGCCGGATATCCTCCCGCCGCTCCCGCAACGGCGGTATGTAGATAGGAAACACATTCAGGCGGTAATACAAGTCGCTGCGAAACTCGCGCGCCTTTACGCTCTGCAGCAGATCCCGGTTGGTCGCCGCCAGCAGTCGAAAATTGACTTTCAAGGTCTGTGTGCCGCCTAGCCGTTCGAACTCCAGATCCTGCAGCACCCGCAGCAGCTTGGGCTGCAAGCTGAGCGGAACCTCTCCAATTTCATCCAGAAAAAGCGTGCCCCGGTCGGCCAGCTCCAGGCGTCCGAGTTTCCTCGCAACCGCGCCGGTGAAGGCTCCTTTCTCGTGGCCAAACAANNGTTTCGCCCAGCAGCAGCACGGTAGCGTCGCTGGGAGCGACCTTGGCCACCTTTGCCATTACCTCTTTCAAGGCGCTGCTGCGGCCAATTATTTCCCCGAACCCTAGTTCGCTGTCGATGGTTTCTTCCAGGTAAAGCTTTTCTTCGGACAACTTCTCCTTGGCCACCCGTAGTTCTTCCGTGACTTCTTGCAATCGCGTTACGTGCTGCTGCAAGTCTTCCTCGGTGCTCCTGCGCTCTTCTTCCAACTTTACCTTCTCGGTGATGTCCTGAAAGACAGCTGCGATTCGATCGACGCCCGTTGGGCCTTCGATGGGGAAGTACGACAGGAATAAGTCTCTCGGGCCTAGCGAAGGATATTGGTACGTCAACTCGTATTGCACGACTTTACCCCGGAAGCACTCATCCATCTTTTCTTTGACCAGTGCAACAGCCTCCTTGCTCATTCCTTCCGAACCCAGCTGCTCCATGACAGTGCGCCCGATCAGTTGTTCTTTCTCTAAGCCCCGACGCCTCAGGAATTCCCGGTTGGCAATGACGTAGCGGTATTCGCGGTCCACCACCGCGATCATGTCCTCCAAACCCTCGACGACTCTCTCGTATTCTTGCAGCCGTGCCTCAGCCCGTTTGTGCTCGGTGATGTCCTGCACGACAGCGGCGATTCGATCGATGCCCACTAGACCCTCGATGGGGAAGTACGACACGAGTAAGTCCCTCTCTCCTATCTTGGGATACTGGTAACTCATCTGGAACCGGACGACTTTGCCCTGAAAACACTCATCGAGCTTCGGCTTGAAAACCGTCTCAAAGTCGTCCTTATTGATCACTTCGCTGGCGAGACGGCCTATGACCTGTTCTTTCGCTATTCCCCGAAGGTTGAGAAAGGCGCGATTGGCGATCACGTAGCGGTAATCCCGATCCACCACCGCGATCACCTCCTCCAGCCCTTCGACGACTCGCTCATATTCCCGCAGCCGTGCCTCAGCCCGTTTGCGCTCGGTGAGGTTGCGGGCGATGGTAACGACATAATCCCGCTCCAACTGGACCCGCCTCAGGCTGACTTCCACGGGGAAAGTCGATCCATCCTTTCGCCGGTGGACGCTTTCCATCACACAGGATCCCGATTTCCGCAACTCCGCCTTAATCTTCACCACCGAAGACTCGGTAATCGCAGGATTAATGTCGAAAACTCTCAGAGATAGAAGTTCCTCGCGGCTGTAGCCAAGCTCGGAGCAGGCTGTCTCATTGACATCGAGAAAGCGCAGCGTTTCCGGATCCACCACTTCAATGGCGTCGTTGCTTTGGTCCACCAGAGTTCGGAAGAGCTTCAGTTCCCGGATGGTGCNNATGGTGCGCTCGTTTTCGCCCACTTTGTTAAGCAGATTCTCGCTGGCCTCGCGTGCCAGCTTCTCGGCAGACTTTTGCTCGGTAACGTCGTGCGCCAGACCTCGCACGATCGGAGTCTCCACACCTTCGCTCCGCAGCGTGTTGTGATATTCCCAGATGCGCCGCTCGCCCGCCCGCGTCATCACCGTCATGAATCCACGAGCCTCACCCACGCGCTCGATCTGGCTGAGGTAGGCATCAAACTGGGGGCGGAACTCCGGAGCAATCAACTCCCGCAGGGGAATCTGCAGAATTTCTTCAACGCTGTACCCGAGCATCCGCGCAGGAGCGGGATTCACCGACAGCAGCCGGCCTGCAAGATCGTGAATGCACAGCAGATCATGGCTGTGCTCGACTAGATCCTGATACCAGTCTTCGTTTTCGCTGAGAGCCCGCCGGATGAGATCAACCTGGGCGAGCTTCACTTGAGCAACACGACGCTTCTCTGGCCCAGGGTGCAAATCCATGGCTACCCCCTGCGGATAAAATGATTTGTCTGCGTGAATTCTGCTTCCGGCGTTTTTTTACCGGGAGAATGGAAGGCACGCCCAGTGGCCCCAAAACGCAATCCAAGTCCGATTGCCGCGAAGTGTATCAGAAGTTCGCCCTATGCGCCATCGTACATAACGATCTTCGCGGCAGACCTTTCTTGGCCCAGAGCATGATTTGGGTGGTGCAGCGCTTCCAGCGCTGCGATGGGCCCGGATGATCGGCCGCTTTAGCCCGGAGGTACCTGTTTGACCCTCCGCTTCCTGCTCAACTAGACTCGCTTCTCGTGGGGTTCTTATGAAACGTATCGTGTACTTGCTGCTCTTTGNNCCACGAAGACCTGACGTCCGCGCAACTGGGCACGGTCATCTTCCCGGTTTCCTGCGCCCCATCGGTGCAGAAGCCCTTCGAGCGCGGCGTGGCCCTGCTGCATTCATTTTGGTACGAAGAGGCGGAGAAAGAATTCATGCAGATTGCCACCGATGATCCTCACTGCGCCATGGCTCATTGGGGCGTGGCCATGAGCCTGTGGCATCAGCTCTGGAACAATCCAGATGCCGAGGTAATCCAGCGCGGACAGGACGAAGTTCACCAGGCGAAAACTACCGACGGCCCGACCACTCCGCGCGAGAAGGCGTACATCGCGGCGATTGCCGCCTTTTACAGCGACTCCAAGAAACTAAAACACGATGCTCGTGCGAAAGCGTACTCCGACGCGATGAAGAAAGTTTACGAGACCTACCCTGACGATCACGAAGCCGCGGCTTTCTACGCGCTCTCCCTGCTCGCCTCCGAACCGCACGACGATGCCACCTT
>PLKR01000176.1:6566-8425 GCA_003140655.1 Acidobacteriaceae bacterium
AACCTGGCCTCCATCGCGGCCACGCGCAAAACCGCAGCCATGCACATGGGCGGCGAAGGCCACCAGTTCCACGCCATGGATTTTCTCTTTTACGCCTACATGCAAAGCGGACGCGACACCGACGCCAANNTACGATCCGCACGTCGCCACTCTGGCGCATCTCAGCGCGCTGTATCCCATCGAGATGCACGACTGGCCTGCCGCGGCAGCGCTGCCTCCTATTAAGGTTGCGGGCGCAACAGAATATGCAACGGTTTACTGGGCCCGCGCGATCGGGTCGGCGCATCTCCGCAGACCGGACGATGTACGCAAGGAGATCGCGGAGATTGAGCGCATCTATAAAGAGCGGGTAGCCGAGAAATCAGAATTTGCCGACGCTGTAGAAGGCGATCGCAAGGAGGCCCAAGCCTGGCTCGCCTTTGCCGAGGGCAAGTACGATGATGCCGTCGAGGCGTTGCGCCCAATTGCCGACAAGGAAGATTCGCTAGGCGACGAGCCGGAAGGCATTCCCGCCCGCGAAATGATCGCGGACATCCTGCTCGAAGCCAAGCGTCCACAGCAGGCGCTGGCCGAGTATCAGACCGACCTGAAGCTGCATCCCAACCGCTTCGACGGCCTCTATGGCGCAGCCCGCGCCGCCGAAGCCGCCGGCAAACAGAAAGACGCCACGGAATACTACGCGCTGCTGCTCAAAGTCTGCGACGGATCAAACTCCACACGCCCGGAACTGAGCCGCGCAAGGGAATTAGTGGCGCAGAAATAACCTCGCTTTAGTGATAGCAACACCGGGCTTTGCCGGGCAGGCCGCTGATTTTGGGTGGCGCGGCGCTTTCAGCGCTGCGATAAGGCTCCGGGATGACTGAGGGCTTCAGCCTATGAGGTACCTATGCGGAGTTCCTTGGAAGATCGCTATGGCCGAAACATCTCCATCCTCACCACCAGCGCCGCTATCATGGCCAGCGCCCCCAGCAGCGCGTTGTACTCGCGATGCTTCAGGTACAAGTCCAAAGAAAATCCTGCCGGAGTTTCGTTCGCGTCGGTTGAATGCGGAGTGAGTCGCGGCAACATCCTCGGCACTCTCCGCGCATATTCGTCGAACTCCGGAAACTTCTGCCGCAAGAATGTTTCCTCGTCGAGGATCACAGGAACATAGATCGCAAAGAACATCGCAACGAGAGCCACGCCCACCCACCAACTGCGCGCCGCCACAGCGAATCCCAACCCCATCAGCAGCGATCCCAAGTAAAGCGGGTTCCGCGTATAAGCGTAAGGACCGGAAGTCGCGAGCGACTCGTTCTTGCGCACATGCCCCGAAGCCAGCGCCCGAACCAAAAGTCCCGGCACAACCACGATCGCGCCCAGCGCCACCGAGCGCCAAGAAGGCCGCGCCAGCCAGAAATAAAACACCGCAAAAAGAAATCCCAGCGGCACCCGGATCCGGCGCGCGATCTGTGACCACTCAGCCATGCAATTTATCACGCTCGGGAAGGGCACGGCTTCAGCCGTGCCATCCAGACCCGTCAATGACGCGGGCTTCAGCCCCTGAGGTCACCGGCCAGCAGCTCGTGAGCGGCCTCCACCACCCAATCACTCCCAATCGCCAACAATCCCTCATCCGCCGCAGCCCGCCGCGCATGCGTGGTAACGCTCTCCGGACTGCGCAGCACAACGCTGCGCGTCCCATAAGGCCCGTTGCGAGCCGGGTCCGTAGGCCCATAGATCGCCACCACCGGAACTCGCAACGCCGCCGCCAGATGCAGGGGCCCGGTGTCGCCGCCAATAAAAAGCCGCGCGCGTCGCGTCAACGCGATCAATTCCGTGATGCTGCAACTCATCGCCTTAGCCGTCCCTGCGCTGGC
>PLKR01000039.1 GCA_003140655.1 Acidobacteriaceae bacterium
TGACGTCTTCTTCGACGTCGCTTCCGTTCACGATAAAAGCGTTTGCAAATTCCCGCTGGCCGTTAATCGAAATCGTCCCGGGATTCAAATCGCCGGACGGCGAAAACGCCGTGGCTCCCACGTCTTGCACCGTTTCCGATGTAATCGTGGTGGCGGCGGCTACTCCCGGCTGAAGCGCCAGCAGGTCCGTATAGCTCCGCCCATTCAACGGCACGGTGGTCATCTTCGTGCCGGTGATGACTTCTCCCATTTGCGTGTTCGTGGTCTCGACATGAACGCCGGAATCGTTCACCGTGACGGAGTCCGTCTTTTCTCCCACCTGCAGCACCGCGTCCACGCGCAGCGCGCTGTTGGCATCCACCGTGATTCCGGTTCGTCGATAAGGTCGAAAGCCCGCTCCATTGAATTCCAGATCGTAGTGTCCAACGGACAAGACTGGGAAGGAATAGACGCCTCGATCATCCGTCGTAACCTCTTGTCGGACACCGGTGCCGACATTGATGGCGGTCACCGTAACCTTCGCGACCACCGCCCCGCTGGAATCTTTCACGGTCCCGGAAATAGCCCCTCCCGTCCCAGCCCAAGCCGCGGCGGCGAAGATAGAAAGCAGCAAACTCAAGAGCAGATAATTTCGCTGTAATCTCCCGCAGCGCCCGGGCACAACTCCGAGCCTCCCCACCATCCCAGCTGTCATCCCTCAACCCTCATGCTTTGGAAGTAAACACTGTGCGACTGTTTCCTCGAAAGACGATTCGCAAGCGGCGCACTCGGAGAGTCTGCCCTAGCTGATAATCGTTTGCAACTGAAATCAGACTAATCTAGTCGTATTTCATTCCGGTGAATATTCCGCCAAATATCAATGACTGGGAACCTACTGGGTAGGGGCACGGCATCGCCGTGCCGGTCCTAGCGATCAACCGACACCAGGGCAGCACACGTAAATACCTTTATTTCCAACGGCTCAGCCGCCTGGCCGGATGCGCTAACGCGCCGTGCTTGCCGCTTCGTTCAAGATCATCGCCAGCCGCACGCCGGCCTGCTCCACCCGGCGCTCCACAACCGGCGCCGCCTGCCCTTGATACGCTTCGCCGAGCGTAATGTGCTCCTGGAGCAGCCGCTCCCCAATCTTGTTGTCGTCCGAGCAGCTGTGTACGGGGACGTTGGGTTCGATGGCCACCTTTGGCGTCAGGTCGCCGTAGACCGTCGTTTCGGCATCTTCGTGGCTTTCCCACACCCAGTCGTCCACATGGACGCCAGCCTTCTGCCATCCTTCGATCGTTCCGCCGAAGTTCGCCTCCAGCATCTCGGCGTATTCCCCAGGGTCGGCGCCTTCGGAGTCTCGTTCGAGGATTGCCGAATCCCAAATGGAGTGGAGATTGGGTGAATAACCATGTCCCCGCTCGTGGGCTTGCCGCCAAAAATATTTCACCGGCACGCAGTTTCCACCCTCGTCGGCGTTCGTTGTGGAATGCAACGGTTGGTGCAGGTCCCCGACGAAATGAATGATGTAGCGCACCGCATCCGCGCGTTTTGCGCCGCTCGCNNCACGCTGACCACGCAACCCTGTTTGCCACAAAACGCTTCCAGCGGACCTCGCGGCGCACCACGCGGAATGTCGATGTAATGCCAGGGCCCGTTTTTTTGTTCGCCGCGAACATCGTCGGCCCAGTTCGAAGCGTCTCCCATCGGGTCGCTAACCGCCGTGCCACAGTAGCGTTTCACCTGAGGATCGATCGGATTCGCGCTCAGTAAACTGAAAACGAGTTCTTTAGCTTCCGGTGTTAAATGTTTTTCCGCGATCAGCGCGACCGTCTGGTGCCCTTTGCATCCCCACGCAACAGCCGCGGGCGCCGTTGCCAGCGCCGCGACCAGAAGCAATGCAAGAACGCCCGCGCAAGGAGCCACGACGCGGAATATCCCGGGGATACCGGCACGAAGTCTCATAGTTTGGGCCTCGATGGATTGTCTGACAAAATGAAGACCGAAGGAAAGACGCGAACCAAGCTGCTTCAGTTTCCGGTTGTGAGTTTCAAGCGCTCAACCAGCGCCCGATCGGCCGCCAGGATTCGGTGTGGTCGCAAATCACGCGCAGCGTCGCGGTAATCGGAATGGCCAGCAGCAGCCCCATCCCGCCCCAGACCCATCCCCAGAACAACAGCGAAATCGTAATGGCCACCGCATTGAGCCGCACGCGGCGTCCCACCAGCGCGGGAGCCACGAAATTTGCCGCCACCACGTGAATCGTCGTGAGCACCCCGGCAATCAACACAAATGAACCAATGGCCTTAATTTTCGCCAACGCAATGATGAATGCCGGAAACCAGGCCATCACTGCCCCGATATAGGGCACCATATTCAGCAGCCCGGAGGCGATGCCCGTCAAAATGGGATAGTCCAGGTCCATCATCCAAAAAAACAAGCTGCTGGCCGCAATCACCATCCCCGTAACAATGCTCATACCCGCCAGATAGTCGCGCAAGACCTCGCGCAAATCTTCCAGAGTCTCTTTGACTTGGGTGCGCCGCGTCACCGGAAACAATTGCAACGTTCCGTGCCACACCTCGCGCTTTCCCGCCAGCATGAAGAACACCAGGAACGGTACGAACGTAATCTCCAGAAAAATGGCGTACAGCGACCCTGCCCCGCGCAGAATCATCGTCCGCAACAGGCCCGGTTCGATCTGCCTCCCCTGGGTCGTGGGATCGGTTCCGGGCGCGGCGCGTCCTTCGATGCCGTTGATTTTTCCTTCCACCGTGTCTGCCGCGCCACGCAGCACGCTTCCATATTTCGGCCAGTTCTCGGCAAAGTTTGCCATTCTGGTCCCCAGGCCGTATCCCACCGCAGCCAACACCATGATCAGAATCAACACCATCACCATGGCCCCGCCAGTTCGCGGCAGGCCGGTGCGTTCGAGCAGGTCCACGGCGGGATCCAGAAAATACGCCAGCAAAATGGACAACAACAAGGTAATGACCACGCCTTGCGCGTAGTAGCAGAACAGCAGAATGATCGCGCCTGCGATCACGCGCAGACTGAACGTAGACCCGCTGATCCGCACGATCGCTGGTGTTGGTGGCGTTTCCGTTGCCGACACAAAGTACTCCGTGTCAAACACGGTAACACAACTGTGCAAGGGCCTTGCCAAGTCGCGAAGATCGATTTCGTGGGCCGCAATCGTTCCTTGTAGGAGTTGTGAATTTGTGTCCAGTCGTTCATGTTTACTCCGCGAACGCCG
>PLKR01000610.1:0-676 GCA_003140655.1 Acidobacteriaceae bacterium
CTTCCGCTTCACCATCGCGATCCCTTCGACCGCTTGCTGGTGGCCCAGGCTCAATCGCTAGGTCTATCCATCTTAAGTGCCGATGCGGTTCTCGATCGTTATGACCTCAAGCGACTATGGTAGGAAATGCGCCAACAGATTCCAGCAACCACTCGCTGCGTAGAATACCCACCCGCTGCTAATCCCCGCCGTTTCTTTGGCTTACGTTGACCAGACGGGTACTTTCCAGTAGTTTAGGTATATCGCCGCAATGGGGTTCGTGTACTCTAAAAGTAGAGTTCCAGCCCAGATTTTTGCATCTTAGATAGGTCGGGGAAGATCACAAGAATGGGAGTCTGAGATTGCCAAACAGCCAGGGAAAGACCGTGCTTTTGCTGAAGCCGCGAGGGTTCTGCGCCGGGGTAGTGCGGGCCATTGATGTGGTCCGCATCGCGCTGGAGGCGTTTGGGCCGCCGATTTATGTGCGCAAGGAGATCGTCCACAACAGCTTTGTGGTGGACGAGTTGCGCGGCAAGGGCGCGATCTTCGTCGATAGCGAAGATGAAGTACCCAACGGCGAGCGCG
Organism: Acidobacteriaceae bacterium; assembly: GCA_003140655.1. Classification (GTDB taxonomy): domain Bacteria; phylum Acidobacteriota; class Terriglobia; order Terriglobales; family Acidobacteriaceae; genus Sulfotelmatobacter. Next base: position 565 of record PLKR01000610.1, read on the forward strand.
TGATCTACAGCGCCCACGGAGTTTCGCCCGAGGTGCGCGAGCACAGCGCCCGGCGCGGCTTGCGAGTGATCGATGCGACCTGTCCGCTGGTCACCAAGGTGCATGTGGAAGC
>PLKR01000610.1:688-10099 GCA_003140655.1 Acidobacteriaceae bacterium
GTGCCTGACCCGAATCGCGTCGCTTATCTCACCCAGACCACGCTGAGTCTGGACGAAACCAAGGACATCATCGCGGCGTTGAAGAAGAAGTTTCCCAACATCAAGGGGCCGGCGGCGCAGGATATCTGCTATGCCACCGAGAACCGGCAGGTGGCCGTGAGGCAAGTGGCCTCGGAAGCTGATCTGCTACTGGTGGTTGGGTCGGAAAACAGTTCAAACTCGAATCGTCTCGTCGAGGTCGCGCGGAAGCTGGGTACGAAGGCGCATCTCATCGACAGCTACGAAGACATTGAGTCCGAATGGTTGGTGAACGTGAAGACGATTGCGCTGACGGCCGGCGCTTCCGCGCCGGAGTGCCTGGTAGAGGAAACCATGAAGTTTCTCGCCAGCAAAGGTTTCGACAACGTGCAGGAACTCGAAGTGATGCCGGAAAACGTTCGCTTCGGGCTGCCGCCGGAGATTGTCGAGGCTATCGCCGCNNTTTGGCAAGATCGACGGGCTGGCCAGCCGTGTAGCCGCCGCGATGGGCGCCGCCCGCAAGCTTCTTTTCTCTTCGCAGCACGAGGATGGCTATTGGTGCGGAGAACTGGAAGCCGATACCACGCTGGAGTCGGATTACATTCTGCTGCATACGCTGTTGGGCACGGGCGACCCCGAGCGCTTCCGGAAGGCCGCCAACTGGATCGTTCAACATCAGAATGAGGATGGCGGGTGGGGTATTTATGCGGCGGGTCCGTCGAACATCAGCGCTTCGGTAAAAGCGTATTTTGGGCTCAAGCTGGCGGGATACAAAGCGGATCATCCTGTGCTACAGCGCGCGCGGAAGAAGATCCTAGAACTCGGCGGAGTCACCGAGGTCAATACGTTTACCAAGATCTATCTGTGCTTCTTCGGGCAGTACGATTACGATGCGGTGCCGGCGATTCCTCCCGAGATTGTGCTGTTTCCCAACTGGTTCTGGTTCAACATCTACGAGATTTCGTCCTGGTCGCGGGCCATCCTGGTGCCGCTGTCCATTTGCTACGCCAAAAAGCCATTCAAGAAGATTCCGCGCGAGATGGGTGTGGAAGAGTTGTTCGTCGGCGGAATGCTGAAGTCGCGCATGCACTTGCGCTGGTCGAAGAAGGTGATCTCGTGGCGCAACTTCTTCCTCTGTCTCGACCGGATGACGCACTGGTTCGAGCGGGTTCACATCCGGCCGCTGCGCTCGATTGCGCTGAAGAGCGCGGAGAAGTGGGTGCTCGAACGCTTCGAGATGAGCGATGGCCTGGGCGGCATCTATCCCTCGATCATGAATTCCATCATTGCCCTGCGCTGTCAGGGATACTCTCTCGATGATCCGCAGGTGATCCGGGCGCTGGATGAGTTTGAGAAGCTGGGCATTGAAGAGGGCGATACCTTCCGCATGCAACCTTGCATGTCCCCGGTGTGGGATACGGCGTATGCCATGTTCGCGCTGGGCGAGGCGGGAGTTCCCGCGAATGATCCGCGAATGGTGAAGTGCGCGGACTGGATCCTGCAGAAGCAGGTGCGAAATCCAGGCGACTGGCAGATCAAGAACAAGAAGGGCAAGCCGGGCGGGTGGTACTTTGAATTCAACAACGAGTTTTATCCGGATGTGGATGACAGCGCGATGGTTTGTCTGGCTCTGAGCCGCGTCGAGCATCCCAATGGACGCTACCAGCGCGAGTCGGTGCAGCGCGCGATCGACTGGATCCTCTCGATGCAATGCAAGAATGGCGGCTGGGCGTCGTTCGACAAAGATAACGACCGCATGGTCTTTCAGTATGTGCCCTTCGCCGATCACAACGCCATGCTCGACCCCACCTGCCCCGATATCACCGNNCACAACGCCATGCTCGACCCCGCGACGGTAGACATTACCGGACGCATCCTCGAGATGATGGCGACCTACGGTTACGACAAGAAACATCCTGCGGTGCAACGGGCGATTCAATTCATCCGCAAGGAACAGGAACCGGATGGAAGCTGGTTCGGGCGTTGGGGTGTGAACTACATCTACGGCACGGCGCTGGTGTTGCGGGGCCTCGAAGCAATCGGCATGGACAACCACGAGCCTTGCATCCAGCAGGCGGCGGAGTGGCTGCGCATGGTACAGAACCCGGACGGCGGCTGGGGCGAGAGTTGCGGCTCTTATGACGATGCGAACCTGCGAGGCGTAGGGGAAAGCACGCCTTCACAAACCGCATGGGCGATTCTGGGATTGCTGGCGGTGGGCGATACACGCAGCGATTCGGTGGCCCGCGGAATTGCTTACTTGTTGCGCACGCAAAAAGAAGATGGTTCGTGGGACGAGCCTTACTGCACGGGCACGGGTTTTCCGCGTGTGTTCTATTTGCAGTATCACCTCTACCGGCAGTATTTCCCGCTGCTAGCTCTTACGACGTATGCCAAGGTGATGGAGAAAGGCAGCAATTAGCAATTGGCAATTAGCGTTGGCCAGGCCCAGTTCAGCGCAAGGTTTGACATGTGGAAGCGGAAAGAGCTAATTGCTAACCGCAATTGCTAATTGCCCAAGCATGCTGGCTTTCGTCACAGGCGCAACCGGATTCCTAGGCTCCCACGTGGCCCGCGTTTTGGCGGGGCAGGGAGCTGACCTGCGGCTGCTGGTGCGTGCGACCAGCAATCTGAAGAACCTGGAAGGACTGAAGGCCGGCTCTTCCAGAATAGAGACCGCGACGGGCGATCTGCGCGATCCCGCTTCACTCGAAAAAGCGATGGCGGGCTGCGATGTGGTTTTTCACGTGGCTGCCGACTACCGGCTGTGGGTGCGGGATCCGGCCGAGATGTACCGCTCGAATGTGGAGGGCACGCGCGCGATTCTGGATGCGGCAAGAAAGAACGCGGTGCGGTGCGTGGTCTACACCTCGAGCGTCGCAACGATGGGATTTACCGGCAACGGGCGTCCAGCGGATGAAGATTCTCCGGTTTCGCTGGCCGACATGATCGGCCACTACAAGCGGTCGAAGTTTATGGCGGAACAGGTGGCGCTCGAAGCGGGTCGGGGCGGAATGCGGGTGGTGACAGTGAATCCGACGACTCCGGTGGGCGAGCAGGACGTTAAGCCGACCCCGACAGGGCGAATTGTCGTGGACTTTTTAAAGGGCAAGTTTCCGGCCTATGTGGAGACAGGATTGAACCTGGTCGATGTCCGGGAATGCGCGCGCGGACACGTGGCGGCGCTGGAAAAAGGCAAGAGCGGCGAACGCTACATTCTGGGCGGCGAGAACCTGACGTTGAAGCAGATTCTGGATAAGCTGGGCACGATCTCTAGCTTACCGTCGCCGCGAGTGAAGCTGCCGTACTTTGTCGCCTACGTAGCGGGCGCGGTGGATCAGACGGTGTCGGGGCGCCTGCTGGGGCGTGAGCCGCGCGCGACGGTGGAGACGGTGCGCATGGGAAAGAAAAAGATGTGGGCCAGTTCCGGGAAAGCCGAGCGCGAGCTGGGCTGGAAGACGATGCCTGCAGATGGGGCATTGCGCCGGGCGGTGGAGTGGTTCCGGGCCAACGGGTATGCCTAAAGTCGCCATCGTGGCAGCGCTGGAACGCGAAGTCAGCAGGCTGACCAAGAGTAGCAGTCGCGTCGAGCGCGAGTACGAAGGCCGCGGATTCGTTTTCTTTGAGAGCAACGAGGGGCGGGACGAGATGGTTGTCGTTTGCGGCGGGATCGGCGTGGAAGCGGCGCGTCGAGCAGCCGAAGCCGTGATCGCATTATATGGTCCCGCGCTGTTGCAGTCGGTGGGGTTTGCCGGTGCGCTGGATGCGAGCCTGCATGTCGGCAATGTTTTCGCGCCTGCCGTGGTGATTGATGCGCGCGACGGCAGCCGCGCCGAGATCGAAGGCGTAGACAGACAGGGTACGCTGGTGACTTTCATGGCGGTGGCCGGGATCGATCAGAAAGCAAACCTGGCGCGGGCCTATGGTGCGCGCGCGGTCGACATGGAAGCGTCTGCGGTAGCTGCGGCGGCCCGTGCCCATGGGATTCGGTTCAGTACGACCAAAGTAATCTCCGATGAGTATGACTTTGAGATGCCGGGGGCGGCGCGCTTCATCGACCCGCAGGGCCGGTTCAGAACAGCCAGCTTTGCATTATTTGCCGCATTGCGGCCGTGGCTGTGGAGGCGCGTTGCCCAACTAGCCAGCAACAGCCGTAAGGCGGCGAGAGTGCTGGGCCAGCACCTGGAGCATTTCCGGCAGGAACTGAACCAGCCTCCAGACCAGGCGCTAGGCCACGAATCACTTAAGACCCTAGCGCCTCCGGCAGCCGCCCGTCCGGAAGCGCCGGCCGCGGCCACGAGTGGGGTGCGCGCTGGAGGTCACGAATAAGAATACGCATGAGATTATGCATGAAGTCACGCCTGCTGGTCCCGATCGTCTTATGTGCGGCGATGCGCCTGGCCGCGCAGTCGACGGCCCCTACGGTGTACACGGAAAGCTTTCGGCAGGGCGCGACCCACGTCGTAGAAGAGAGTTTTGAGGCCAAGCTCACGACGCAAGATCCGGTTTACCGCGAGCGCATCAAAGATTCGCGTGGAGCCGACCGCTATGCGTTCTCGATCATTCCTCGCGTACCGGAGGGCGACACCAAGATCACATCCTGGCAAGTGAAATTGGCGGACCTGCGCCATACTATTTACGACAACGTGCTGCTGGCTTCGCTCGATCTCTCCGATGATCCCAAGAATGATCCGAAGAATTCTTTGTGGAGGCTGGATCCCTCGATCAATGCGGCCGTTCCCGCCGGCGCCAGGCGAATCATCAAAGTAGACAGTTTCTATGTGGTGTTGCAAGTGAAGGCGTATCACTTCACGCCGCTGGACTCCCCGTATCTGGATTCCATGACGGTATCAGTGGAGTTCCGCAACACAGACCCGAGGCAGGCGGACCCTCCCGCAAAATAGCGCCTGAAGCGCATACGAAGTTGAGTTCATCTAAGAGCTGATGGGAATTTCTGGACAAGTCGCGATGGAACACCGCAGCCAGTCGCTTCCCGCGACCATGCTGGCGGCGGTTTACCGCGGAGTGAACGACGTTCGCCTGGAGACGGTTCCTGTGCCCGCCATTGGCGCCGGCGAGTTGCTGGTGCGGGTGCACACCTGCGGTGTCTGCGGCACGGACCTGAAGAAGATTGCCTCCGGATCCCATTCCGCGCCGCGCATCTTCGGCCATGAAACCTCCGGTGTGGTGGCAGCCGTAGGCGCGGGAGTAAGAAAATTCGCCCCTGGAGATCGGGTCGTAATGTTTCATCACATCCCGTGCCGCCAGTGTTACTACTGCCGGCACAAGACCTTCGCGCAGTGCCCGACCTACAAAATGGTCGGATGCACAGCGGGCTTCGAACCTTCCGGTGGAGGCTTCGCCGAGTATGTCCGGGTTATGGATTGGATCGTCGATCAAGGAACCGTCAAGATCCCGCGGGGCGTCTCGTTTGAGCAGGCCTGTTTCGTGGAGCCGGTGAATACCTGTATGAAAGGGATCGAAGCCCTGCGCCTGCAACCAGGCGAGACCGTCCTGACCATCGGGCAGGGTCCCATCGGCATCATACTGAGTGTGCTGGCACGTAGGGCAGGGGCCACGGTTATTACTTCCGATTTGTATCCCGAGAGGCTTAGAATAACTAGAAGCCTTGGATTCGAAAACATGATCGACGCGTCGCAGCAGGACGCGGTTCGCTATGTGCGGGAGCAGACAGAAGGGCGTGGCGCCGACGCTGTAATCTTAGCCGTAGGCAGCAACGCCTTGATCGGCCCCGCGATGGATGCAGTTCGTCCCGGCGGCAGGGTGTTGTTGTTTGCGCAGACCCAGCGCGGCGAAGTGGTGGTGGATCCAGCAGCGATCTGCGTCGACGAGAAGACGCTGGTGGGGTCCTATAGCGCGTCCGTGGACTTGCAGGAAGAGTCGGTTCGGTTCGTGATGGACCAAGAGACGAATCGGGAGATGGACTTGGAACGGCTGATTAGCCACCGGTTCCCGCTGCAAGACAGTGCGAGGGCGTTGGAACTCGCGGCTCATCCGCAGCCCGCGTCGATGAAGATCGTGATTCAGCCCGGGATGGCCTGGGGTGCGAAGTAAGTTCCGAAGCGAGTGATGAAGTAAGTAAGGACACAAGCAGTGAATGGAAAAATGACGGCCGCCGTCCTGTACGGCAAAGAAGACATCAAGATTGAGCGAGTGCCCATCCCTCGNNAAGGTTTATCAGCGCGGCTACCACGCCCGCATGATCGTGCCTCCAGCGCTCTTCGGCCACGAATTGGCCGGAGTCGTCGAGGAAGTCGGCGAAGGCGTACACACCTTCAAGAAGGGCATGCGCGTGGTCGCGCTGAATTCCGCGCCCTGCCAGATGTGCTTCTACTGCTCCAAGCACCAGGAAAATCTGTGCGAAGACCTGCTCTTCAACAACGGCGCGTATGCGGAATATATCCGCGTGCCGCGGCGCATCGTGGAAGCGAATATGCTGGTCATTCCCACCGGTGTAAGTTTCGAAGACGCGGCCATGACTGAACCCCTGGCCTGCGTGTTGCGCGGCCTGCACGAAACCGGAGTCGAGATCGGCGACACGGTCGCGATCATCGGCGGCGGCCCCATCGGACTGATGTTTGTGCAGGTGGCGCGAGCTATCGGCTGCAACGTGGTCTCGGTGGTCAAGCGCGACGANNACCCCGCAGAAGCGCGGCTGCGACGTGGTGATCGAGGCCGTAGGCCGTCCCGAAGCCTGGGAGTGGACCGTCGAGATGGTGCGCAAAGGCGGCACCGTAAATTTCTTCGGTGGATGCTCCAGTGGATCGAAGGTGCAACTCGATACCAACCGCCTCCACTATGGGGAGATCACGCTGAAGGCCACGTTCCATCACACGCCGGAAACCGTACGCCGCGCCTTCGGTCTGATCGCGGCCAAGAAAATCCGCCCCACCGACTACATCACCGGCGAAGCCCCGCTCTCGAGCTTGCAAAAGGTGCTCCGCCACATGTTGAACCGCGGGGGCGACATCAAAACGGCCATCATTCCCGGCCACTGACTGAGGCCGACTTCGAAATGGGCATGCGGCGCGGGCGGTCTCAGCCCCGGAGGGGCGGCCGATAATAGCCCGGGACGAAGTCCTGGGTAGCCCCGGAAAAGGGGAACGGAGTCCCGGAGGGACGGCAGAATAGTCAATCACTGCTGCCTCTGTCACGGCGTCTGAACCGGATTACCTTACTGAATGACTCCTGCAGCCAATACTGACACTCACGTTGCGATCGCTCCACCAAGCTCGCTAGGCTGGAGCCGCCTCCCCGCCGCTTACGCCATCCCGCCCTCCGCGCCCTCACTCGAACAAGCGCAAGAATACTGCCGCCGCCTCGGCCGCACCCATTACGAAAATTTCTCCGTAGCCACCTGGTTTCTACCCAGGCACCTGCGTCAGGATTTCCTGAATGTGTACGCCTATTGCCGCATCTCCGACGATCTAGGCGACGAAGTCGGAGACGCGAACGCATCGCTCGCCTTGCTCGATGAATGGCAAGCGCAACTCGATGCCTGCTACGCAGGCAATCCCCGCCACCCGGTTTTTGTGGCGCTGGCGGAAACAGTAAAGAAGTTCGACATTCCGAAACACGAATTTTCCGATCTGCTGATCGCCTTCCGCCAGGACCAGACCGTTACCCGTTTCGAAACCTTCGACGACGTGCTCGCCTACTGCCGCTATTCGGCGAATCCCGTGGGACACCTCGTGCTCTACCTATGCGGCTATCACGATGCCGAGCGCCAGCAGCTTTCCGACTACACCTGCACGGCGTTGCAGTTGGCGAACTTCTGGCAGGACGTNNAGCGTCGACTACGCTAAGGGCCGAATCTATCTACCGCTGGAAGATTTGCGGCGTTATTCGGTGAGCGAGGAAGACATCCTGCAGAACCGCAACTCGCCTGCGTTCTGCGAGATGATGAAATTTGAAGTCGAGCGGGCGCGTGAATGGTTCGAGCGCGGCCTGCCGTTGGTAGAGAAAGTAGATAACCAGCTGGCGGTGGACCTGGAGCTGTTCAGCCGCGGTGGCCAGGAAATATTAAACGCCATCGAGCGCCAGAGTTTTGCGGTGCTAGGCCGCCGTCCCATAATTTCAAAGGCCCGCAAACTGGCGCTAGTAGCCCGAGCCGCGCTGGGGAAGTTGCTGGGGGCGGCATCCGGCCCCGGAAGCCGGAAGCCGGAAGCCGGAGGCCGGCTCCAATGAGTGCAGGAGCGCAGCCCGTGTTGATCCCGTGGAGTCCGGCTCCGGCGCAGCTCACCATGGCATATTCGGTTTGCCGCGGGATCACGCGAACCAACGCGAAGAATTTTTATTACGCATTCTTGGTGCTGCCGAAGCATAAGCGTGAGGCGCTCTGCGCCGTGTATGCCTTCATGCGGCGCTGCGATGACATTGCGGACGATTCCAGCCTGAGCCTTCAGGAGCGCTGCTTCAAGCTGAGTACGTGGCTGGCGGCACTGCACCGCGTGCAGCAGGGCCAGCCCAGCGACGATCCAATCCTGCTGGCGCTGACCGACGCGCAACGCCGGCATACCATTCCCGCCGGGCTGCTCGACGAACTCGCGATGGGCACGGCCATGGATGTGATGGATCCCGCCGTGATGGATCCCGCAGACCAAACTCAACCCATCCCGGTTCCCGCCAGCTCCGCGGTTCCTGGTCTGACGGTCCAGTACCGCACCTTCGACGATCTCAAACTATATTGCTACCGGGTAGCGTCGGTGGTGGGCCTCGTCTGCATCCACATCTTTGGGTATCGCGATCCGGCGGCCGAGTCGCTGGCCGAGCAGTGTGGTCTCGCCTTCCAACTCACCAACATTATTCGCGATGTGAAAGAAGACGCCGCCATGGGCCGGGTATATTTGCCGGAAGAGGATCTGGCGAAGTTCGGGCTGTCGGCCGCCGATCTGCTTTCTACGCCGGACGTGGCACGTTTCCGCCCGCTACTCGCGCTCGAAGCGGACCGCGCCCGCGAGTTCTACCAGGCAGGCGAGCAACTGCTTCCCTATATTTCGGAAGACAGCCGGCCGGCTCTGTGGGTGCTGGTAAATATCTATCGCAAGCTGCTGGAGAAAATCGCCGCGCGCCAATACGACGTGTTCAGCGGCAAGGTGACCCTGACGGTCGGCGAAAAACTGCGCGTTCTAGCGAAGGGTTTCCTGCAGCGCATCACCTGACCTTGGCATAACCGACGCGGCGGCCCGGCAACTAGAACCGATTTGAAGGCCTGGCAAAATGTTGGTCATTCCGAATCGGACTAATAGCGAAGTTTTGTCATTCCTCACTGGGCTGAAAGCCCAGTGAGGAACCTGCTGTTGTTCTTGAGGCGGTAATGTAGTGACCGCACGGTCGGCAGAATCTGTCACCCAGAAATCCCGCATGACTCAG
>PLKR01000610.1:10157-13580 GCA_003140655.1 Acidobacteriaceae bacterium
AACCTGGTGGAGTTCTACCGGCGCATCGGCGTGGAAGACAAGATCCGCTGGTACGACGAGATGACTTTCATCGAGCCGGGCGGCCGCACCAGCGTGATGCGCGCTTCTCCCTTGCCCACGCCCCTGCACACTGCGCCGTCGTTCCTGCGCTTTCCTTTTCTGAGTGTAAAAGACAAGCTGGTAATTTCTCGCGCAATTGCGGCGCTAACATTGAGTTCGCAACCAGACACCGGCCGGTCATTTCTTGATTGGTGTCACCAGCACCGGCAAACGGAGAACGCCATCCAACGTTTCTGGAAGCCGATCCTGGTGAGTGCGTTAAGTGAAGATCTCGAACTGATTTCGATTTCGTATGCCGCGCAGGTGGTGCGCGAATCGATGAAATCCCCCGCAGCGCGCCATATGGGGGTTCCAAGCATCCCCTTGACTGACCTCTACAATCGCGCCGGAGACTACATTCGCGCCCGCGCCGGTGAGATTCGATTGCGCAACTCGCTGGAAGCTTTTTCTCCCGAGCCATCGCAGGTGCGAGTTCGCGTAGGCGAAAGGGAAGAATCGTTTGACTATCTGGTGCTCGCCCTTCCGTTCGACAGCCTCGAGCGCGCGCTTCCGGAAAATCCAGAATCAGTCCCCTTGCGCGAAAAGCTCACCCACTTCGAATCCTCTCCCATCACCGGCATTCACCTCTGGTTCGACCGTCAAATCAGCGATCTCGATCACGCCGTATTACTAGATAGAACAATACAATGGATGTTTAATAAATCGCGCCTCCTGGCTAAGCACGCGCAGAGTGGAGATCAGAAAGGGCAGCACGAAAACAATCACGAGGGACGGGGCGAACACGAAGGAGATGGCCGGATCGAAGACCGGGACGGGCACGACTTCAGTCGTGCCGTAAAGACGCCGTTTAGGAACGGGGCTTTAGCCCCTGAGGTCGGCAGCTACATCGAACTCGTAGTGAGCGCCTCGAAAAGTCTAATCGGCAAATCGCGCGCCGAAATCGTCGACTTGGCTCTAAAAGAAGTCCGCGAGTTCTTCCCCGCGGCGCGCGCGGCGAATCTGGTGAAGTCCACCGTAATCAAAGAAGTCCACGCCACCTACTCTCCGCGCCCCGGCATTGACGCCTTCCGTCCTCCGCAGGCGACCGCGTGGCCTCGCGTTTTCCTCGCCGGCGACTGGACCGCCACCGGTTGGCCCGCAACCATGGAAGGCGCCGTGCGCAGCGGATATCTCGCAGCCGAAGCCCTGACCCGCGCCGCAGGAATGAAACACTCCCACTTCCTGGCGCCCGACCTGCCCTCTGCAGGCCTCATGCGCCTGTTTGGATAGAACGGCGACCAGCGCAGCCTCCAACTCATCTCACCAATGGTTTACCTGAGTGTTCTTCGGTTCGCCAGGATTTTCCCATGGATGCCCTTTCCCACCGTGACCATTACTCTTGCTGATCTCTTGCCCGGAGCCGTTGCCGTAGAGTCGATCTATTACGCCGGCGTTTGTCCTTATCCGGCCCATCTGTTCATAGAGATACTGGCGAAGGTCGGCTATGTCGAGAATGCGACTTCCATTGTTCAGGTGCGCATAAACCAGGTCTTCCCTGAGGCATCCGAGCACGGATAGAGCGATTTGTCTTTCGTTCGTGTCCATAGACACACTCCCACTGCGAACAACGTTTGGTCAACTCTACAGTACTTTTTCGATGCACATTAGTCTGTGCAATATTGACCACAGTAAGAAGTTCCCGGCGTCTCCGGCACCGTCGGAGGGACCAATTTTCCGAGGTCGAAGCGGATCAAGACTGAGGGGAAGTAAGGCTGGACGCAATCGCAAGGCAGATGGAGTGAATCCGTCAAAAGCAGGCAACGCCGACGGCCTACTTGTGGCCGATGCGCTCTTCGATCCTGGAGACAAAGGTCGGCGTGCGGCTTTTCACTAGACGCTCAATGCTGGGCCCAAACTCGTGCCACAGGTTCATCCCCGCGTCGTTGCCCACGGTGGAACCATAATCGCTGAACGGGTCAGCAAGATGCCGTCTCCAATATGGAGTCGAGGCAGTGTCCTTCGCCACCGCAGTCAGCGTTCGCAGTAGATACGAAGTGTTCAGCCTGCCCTTTCCAGATGCGTCCCGCGTGACCACGGTGCGCGAAGCCGCATACGTGGCTCGGCCCATCAAGCTCCCGTTGCTTGCGGAGTGATAACCCGATTGCTGCCTCAGCGATGACGGATACAGATACTTACGAAAAATAGCGTCCGGGTCTTTTCGCGGAAATGCTGCCCTGTCAGAAACGGCAAATCCGCCTTGGCCCATCCCCGGCTGAGCGCTGATCGCGCCAAATTTCAACGCGGAGCCTGCTTCCTCGGCGAACCCGTTAAATCTCTGTGTCTGAGTTTCAACCTGCGCCGAAGGCGCATCCGGAAGAGATCGACGTACGTTCTGGCATACTGCCCCGCAAGCAGCCAACAACACAAAAGAAACGACCCCGGCGGGTGCAATTCGCTTCACCATAACCCGTCCCACACGCGCCAAGCCCAACTGTGCCTGGCGACTTGCCGTAAAACCTATCTAGACCCTAGCACTCCACGTGCCATTATTCTGAGCAAGAACGCTCATCTTGCTCGGCATTAGGCTTAGCTAAGAAAAAGGTGCTCCGGTTGCGAGCTAAACGCAGCTTCTGTTGCCCGTTTGCGCACCAGCCCATATACCGAGTTTTTTGTAGGAGTTACGGCCCTGCCAACGGGAACAGGCGCCCAACCATAGCCATTCATTCCGGCCCTGCGGCAGGGTATTCACTGGATTTGGCAGGAGCTCAGCCCATCCGTCGCGTGATAGTGCAAATTGTTGAACCCGGGTATGTAAAATCTTTCATTCAAACTCAGCCCACAGCCCTCGCCCCTCACGCCTTTTCCAGCAATCCCCAAGCCCCCCGATATTTCTCAAACCGCTCCTCGCCATCCTTCCGGCATCCAAACGGATAAAGATTGATATGCAAACGCCCTCCCAAAGCCCGCACAGGAATCAAATACCAGATCCGCTTCCCGCGCATCCGCTTCCCCTGAATCACCACCGCCAGAAAATCAATCTGCTTCGACGTGTAAGGCATNNACCTGCACCCTCCACAACCGCCGCGGAGCATCCACAATCACGTCATAGCGCTCGTTATTCCCAAACGGCTTAGCCACCCCAAACCCCCGCCGAGCCGCATCCAGCATGAACTGCATCTCCGCCATCTCTCCAACATGCTTGGCATTATTCCGCTTCCGCAGCCCGCCAACACACCGCACCCGCTTCACCCTTCTCGGGGTTTCCTTCCGACGCGAAGCCCGTCGAGCCCGACGCCGATTCCGTCTCCCACGCCCCTCACCATCCCCAGACCGCTGACTCATAGTTAGCTCCTTCAAATCCGCGACGTGTAGAGCGGGCGCCCC
>PLKR01000610.1:13608-14820 GCA_003140655.1 Acidobacteriaceae bacterium
CACGCGCCAGGCCGCACCGCCCAACAAAAATGGCGCAAGCCCAATAGGCCCTGCGCCACTTTTCTTTACCCTCTATTATCAGAATATCAAACCGAAGGGGGTAAACCCGCCACTTTCGACGACTTTATATTCCCATCCGAATGAACAACTTACAAAGAAATCATCAACTTCAGGGTCTTGACAAGAAAAACAAAAGGCGCAAGCCGGAAGGCCTGCGCCAATTTCAACTCAATATGACCATTATACCACACTCAGTAGGGCAAATGGGACATTTCCCAGACTTTATTTGCCGAACAAAACCAACAGCTTACGCGAAAAAGGGGATGCTCAGGGTCTTGACAAGTTTTTCGGGTAAGCCGACCTAGAGGCACCTTCACACCGAAGGCGGGTGGCCCACTCAAGCCCGGTTTTGGCTTGAGTGGGGATGTTCACATGTCACAGGCTTAGTCCCGCGAACAAAACTAGATTGTCCTCATGCCGTGGGGACTAACGCGTTTTCAGCACAGCGGGCAGAATCATTTTGTCACTTTCTGCTGCTACCATCGCCATCGCCCAATACCCATCACGGAGGAGTACACTCATCCGGCGGTTATCGGTTGAGACGACTTGCCGAGGAGATGCGATGAAATACGTGATCAGCTGGAACGAACGCCCGCAGGGATCGCCGGCGGAGTATGAGACCGCGCAGAAACGAATCCTGGAGGTATTTGGTCAGTGGAAGGCGCGCCAGAGAATTTCAAGATCGAGTTCTTCGTGGTGCGGGTAGGCGATTGGGGCGGGCATCTGCTGGTGGATGCGACGAACCCCTGACGGTTCACAAGTTCTGCTCGATGCTCCCCGCGTTTACCATGGAGGCGCCCGGTGGTTCCCGTCATGGACGCCGTTCGGGCCGAACTCGAAGTCATGGCCTGGCGCGACAAAATAAAGGCCAAGTGACATTCGGCACGACCCCGCGCCTTTCTAAGTGGCGCCGCGAAGAATGTGGGGACAGACGGGTGGACTGCACCTGTCTGTCCCCGGTTTATTCCTCCGCTTTATTCTAGAATTACCCCGCCAGCAGCGCCACCCCCGCCGCCACCAGAGAAGCGGCAATCCACCGCCGCCGGTCCACCTTCTCATGCAAAAAGATCTTCGCCGCAACAGCGTTCCCGATAAAGGTAAGGGAAGCAGCAGCGGGAGCCACCAGGCTAACGTCTCCCCAGGAAAGCGCGA
>PLKR01000486.1 GCA_003140655.1 Acidobacteriaceae bacterium
CCCGTCGCTCCATGTTCCTTGCGGATTCCAATGCCACGCCTCGACGGCGAGTTCCGTGTTCTGACGATATGTAACCGGCTGCCAACCCGAGGCCAGCGTTTTTTCCAGCGTCGGCTGCAGCAAGTCTTTGTCGATCGCATCCACTGCAATGCGGTCCACTCCCGCGCCTAATGTTTCCTTAGGCACGAAATGGTTCGTGGGATGTGAGATGTCAACTGCGATGGTCTGACCCGCGGCAGAAAATGCGAGAGCGAAACATCCAGCCAGACAAAGAAGAACAGAGCCCAGTTTTTTCAAGGTAAGACCACCTCCGGCTCTTCAATTAAAACGATTGAATAAAGGAGTATACGCAAGAAACGGTGTGGAGAGCGAATCCGCCGAATAGATTTCCGGGTACCAGTTTTTGCGCGGTTGGATGTCGTCCAGGTGACAATCAGCAATTTCCTACCGTCCGCGAAACTCNNCGCCTGAAACCCGCGGCCACTCGGCCACTTGCGGATGCCGCAAGCTGCTTAGCTGCAGCAGAATCGCCCACACAAACCATCCCGTCCACAGGTAGTAGGCCATGGGCAGAAGAATCAGAATCGTCAGCCGCGATACGAATTTGTGCGCCCGCGGCGCAATCGAAAACACAATATGTCCGCCATCCAGTTGTCCGCCGGGAAGCAGGTTGAGCGACGTCGCGAACATTCCCACCCAGGCCGCAATCGTCGTGGGGTGCAGCAACACACGATCCAGCGGCAGCCGCGCGACGCCTTGCCCCGCGCTCTGAGCGGCCAGTAGCCGGTGCACGAGCTGGAAGATCAGCGGAAACCCCAGCTCCGGAACCGTGGCCGGGGTTCCCGCCGGGATTGGCTTCGATAGGCCCAGTGACACCAGGAGAACGGCCAGGGCCACAACGAATCCCGCGATTGGCCCCGCGATTCCGATATCAAACAACGCCGTGCGCGACCGAATCGGCGACCGGATCCGGATGAACGCGCCGAAAGTCCCAATTAGCGTTGGCGCAGGAATAAAAAACGGCAGCGTCGCCCACACCCTGTAGCGCTCGCAGTAGAGATAGTGCCCCATCTCGTGCGCCAGTAAAATCAGCATCAGCGTGCCTGCGAATGGCAGACCCAGCAGCAGCCGCGCCGGATGCGAAAACGTCCAGCTTACCGGGAACAGTGGAACTGCACTATCATCCAGCGAAAACACTGGCTGGCTGTGCGCAAAGTTGTACTGCATGCGTGCCCCTACCACCAGCGTGGTGAAGCAAGTGGCCAGCAGCAGCAGCGCATGCAGCCAGTACCGCTGCCGCGGCGCGCGCCACTCCGGCACCGGCATCGGCCGATAGTCTTCGAGGATGGGAGAGGCTACGGGAGGAGTAGGTTCCGACATGCGATTCTTGGCCCCGCGATTCCATCGAGGCCTTTCCTTTAGATGCTACTACGACTGGCAGGACGTAAGTGGCGGAGGAGTCACGGTTTCATTCGTAGAGACGTTGCTTGCAACGTCTTCTCGCTGCCGGCAAGACGTAGCAAGCTACGTCTCTACAAGGAGATTGCGCAGAACCTAAAGCGTTCGAAAGTCGAAGTCCTCGAGCTTTCCTTCAATCAATCGACTGCAATTCTTTCCCCGGCTTGAACCGCACCGCCTTGCCCGGAGGAATCGATACCTCGGCTCCGGTGCGCGGGTTGCGTCCGATGCCGGTCTTGCGCGGGCGCACATTGAACACGCCAAATCCCCGCAGCTCAATACGATTGCCGCGGGCCAGCGCGTTCTTCATGCTCTCAAAGACGGTCTCCACCGCCAACTCGGCCTTGGTCTTGGTGATGCCGGTTCTGGCTACCACTTCGTTGATAATGTCGAGCTTAATCACGAGCGGCTCCCGGATGCGGTTTCAGGATCATCCCTCAAGTGATTGATGCTATGGGAGATAAGGGAGATTGTCAACGGGAGCATCTCTGGCGTAACGGGTAGGATGCCCTGCGCTAGCCGACACGCAGGTAAGTGGAATACTGTTCCTCACCGATGGCGATGAAGGGCAGCATCTTCACTGCGCCGGTCTGGGTTGCGACTTCCCAGGCCTGCGGTCCCGTCTTTTTCGCGGCGAGCAACCTCGCGCTGGTCACTGTGGGCTCGCCCTCTGTCATCGCGAACAGCACGAGCGGGCCTGCCAGCAGCGCGACCACGTTCGGATGTCCCGGATCAATCGCTTCCAGCCGCGGCTGCATGGGAAGTTCTACATCGATGCGGTCGCCCGTCTTCCACGTCCGGGCGATTCGCGCGAAACTCCCGGCCTGCGCCGGCGTGCGTTTGCCGTTTACGGCAACCGAAGCCTGCNNGTGCTCTTCGAACGGATAAGCCCCCATCTGTGTTAGCTCGATCTGAGAACTACTACCCTGCGTCCATCGCAGAGTCGATGGAATGTAAAGATTCACGTACACGCCTTGAGCATCGCGGAAGTAGGTGTTGATCCGGTAATCGGCCGCCACCTGAGGCAGCGTACCGGAGCAACACGGCCAGCGATGCGGCGAGTAGACCTTGCGTCCCTTGAAGTTGTAGTCGGAGTAATAAAACGTCCGTCCATCGGCCTGCAGCGGCTTGGCGCCCAGAATCGTGTTGTACATCACGCGTTCCATGCTGTCGCCGTATCGCGAATCGCGCGTCACTCGCAGCAGGTAGCGGGTCAGCTTGAAGTGCGCATAGGAACCGCATGGCGNNCATGGCGTCTCGAAGCTGTTGTGCGAGCCGGTCAGGCTATCGTAAACGTCCGCGCTGCCCGGTGCGCGCAGCATCTCGTCCGGTCCCCAGCCACCGGTGGCAAAGCTCTGCGCCGTCAGCATGTCAAAGCCGTTCTTGGCGGCGCGCAGATGTTTCTCGCTTCCCAGCGTGAGATAGGCTTGCATCGCCGAGCACAACGAATTCACATGGCTGTATGCGTGCCGTCCGGCCAGGTCACTCCGGCCCTCGGAGAGCGGACCGTAGTACTCGTCGTCGAGGTATTGAATGCCTAGAGCGCGATACCGCGTGCCCGCTCCGCGCTGATAAGCCAGGAACAAATTTTCCGGCATCGTATACGACTCGTCCCACGTATAAGACTCGTCCTTTCCCGGCCGCCAGCTCCGCCCGTGGTCGATGGCCTTCGCCGGAAGGTGGGGCAGGGCAACAACAGTGGTGCGCTCCAGGATCGAGAAGGCATCCGGATCTCCGGCAAACTTGTGCGAATCCATCAAGCCGCATACCAGCTTGTCATAGCAATAAGCGGGGAAACGATTGTTCTCGTAGAAATCGCCCGCGATGGTCTGTGCATACATGCGATTCAAGCGCAGCACTTTGTCGCGCACTGGCTGTGAACCACCGATGGCGTATACACGCGCCAGGGCTGAAACCCACTGGCCGAAAGTCGCGGCCGGAGCGAAGCCCGCGTCAAAGGTGTGCCAGTCGTAATTGGGATCGTAGTGATACCAGCCGCCCAGGTCCTCGCCGGGCGCAGGCTGGCCGATCATCTGACGGAAAGGTTTGAGCAGGCTGTCTTCGCTGAGCGCCATCAACACGGCCTGCGTTTCGGCCAGTTGTTTTTCATGGAGATCACTGGCCAGGGCGACATCGCCATAGCCGAATTCCTCCAGGGGACCGTAATCCAAGGCAGGCTTAGCGAAAGCCAGAGTGCGAAATCTGGGGATGAGACTCGCCGCCGCCAGGCTGGCGGACTGGACAAACCTTCTGCGAGAAATTCCGCGTGCGGGAGACACTCGAACTCACATTTCTTCAGGGACCGATCAAGTCTTGCGCGGGCTAGCCCCGAACCGGCACGACTACCGCTCGTTCTCTTCTTCCTTGAACATGTACTTAATGGCGGGCTTGTAGATCATCAGGTTTGGTCGTCCGTCTTCGCGGGCCACCTTGATGCAGGTTTTGTCGTACCATTCGATGACGCCATGCACTTCCTCGCCGTCGCGCAGCACGATCACCATCGGCGTCTTCGACTGCATCTGTTTCTGATAATAGAAATTCTCCGCGTTGGTTTGCTCCGGAGGGGCTGCCTTGCGCCCGCCGCCTGACCCCATTCCGCGGTCACCGCGGTCGCCCCTTTCAAACCTGCGCTCTCCTCCACGTTCCGGACGGTCGTGCCTTTCCGTCCGTTCCCGGGTGACCTGCATTTGATTGGAGTTGTGGTTTCCGTGGTTGTGATCCGGGCGCGGCAGCGCCGGACGGATCAACTTGCGGTTGGCGAAATTCTCCTCATCCCCTGACGGCTGGGCCGGAGTCGAATCCATCGTTTCCTTCATAGTGGCGCTACCCCACACGCATTCGCGCTGACCGAGCTATCAGAGGACCCTGTAAAATGTATTTACGAAGGCGTGGAATTTCACCTAACGTAACACAGGAATCTCTCCGTGACAATGCCGCCGAAGTGACCCCTGCGGAGTATGCC
>PLKR01000237.1:0-1358 GCA_003140655.1 Acidobacteriaceae bacterium
GTGATGAATGAGTGGCCGACCGAGTGCCAACTGGGGTGGGTCATGAGCGCGACCGGAATAAACACCAGGTTAAATAAGGCTGCGGCGAGCGTGATGCGTTCCCAAGTCCAATAGCGGTGACTCATGAGAGCCGCGTACAGGATNNGTGATGAGAGTGAGGAAGTTTCCGATGCCCAGGTCGATCATCGAAAACCAGCCCCAGAAAGGACCGAAGCGCTCGAAGATGAGTTCGGCGTGTCCGCGATGTGTGGCGGCGCCCAGGCGCACCGTCATCTCCTGCACGATGATCGCCATGCAAAAAGTGAGGGCGACGAAAGGGATGAAGAATCCGATGCCAAACTTGGCGCCCGTAGCAGCGTAAGAGAGCATGCTGGGGCCGTCATTTTCTCCCAGCATGACCAGGACACCAGGGCCAACCAGCAACCAAAGAAGGCGCGCTCTGGAGGAGAATCCGCGATGGGAACGCGCTTCCGATACCCGGATGCGATCGTGGGCGCGATCGACGTCTTCGTGAGTAATGATAACGACTTCGTCTTCGTTTTGGGTGGCAACGGGCTTCATCGGTTGAGGGTTGGTATCTCCACCGATGCTGTCCGGGTGGGACTTTCCCCGGTAGAGATTAGCCTAAGTATACACTATGAAATAAACCATAGTTAATAAGCGGGACGGACNNTCTGGTGCAAGTAGTTCGCGGGCGAGGGCACCCGCGCCACAGAAGCCTAACGGGAAACCCACACCCGCTCGGCTGCGGCCCGGCCCAAAGAGATGTTGCCGGCCATGGTGGATAAAGTGAGGGTCTGGTCGTAATTGCGTTCGAGAAGGCGCAACTTCGCGCCGGGACGAATGCCGCGGGCCTCGAGAAACTCGAGCAGGCGGCGGTCGCGCTCATAAATGCCGCTGACGGCGTAGACGGCTCCGGGTGCGGCATCGGCGAGCAGCAGCAGGCCGCGATGGCGGCGGCTGGCGGGGCTTTCCATCTCGCTGAGGTTGCCATGAGGGCAAGCGCCACCCTTGCCTAACTTCGCCAGGAGTTTGGCTTCGAAGTCAGGAGACACCGCGTGCTCCAATCGTTCCGCTTCGTCGTGGACCTTCCACCACTCCATGCCGAAAAGCTCCGCTAACATGCGTTCGATGAGATGGTGGCGAAGCGTGAGTTTGCGGGCAATCTTGCGGCCGGCGGCGGTGAGGCGCACGTGTCCGTCGGCCTGCACGCGAACCAGGCCGTCCTTCCTGAGCCGGCGCACCGCCATGGTGACGGCGGGAGCAGACACTTTCAGCCAGTCTGCGAGCCGCGCCGAGATGACAGCTTCCCCTTCACTCTCGGCTTCCAATATCGCTTTGAGATAGTCTTCTTTGGA
>PLKR01000237.1:1383-5269 GCA_003140655.1 Acidobacteriaceae bacterium
CAATCAGCAATCAACAATTGCCCTTCCCGTTTGACAGCTTTCCCACTCTGCCCCTAACCTTGATTCTCTCTGGCTATGAAAGTTCTGGTTCTAGGCAACGGCGGACGTGAGCACGCGCTCGTATGGAAGCTGCGGCAGTCCCCGCGCGTTGCGAAACTTTACTGTGCTCCGGGCAACGGCGGCATCGCGGACGAAGCGGAATGCCTGCCGGTTGACCTGAAAAACCTGGATTCGATCGTGGCTGTGGGCGCGCAGGTGCGGCCGGACCTGACAGTGGTGGGGCCTGAGTTGCCGCTGACGCTGGGCGTGGTGGACGAATTCTCGCGTCGCGGATGGCCTGCGTTTGGTCCTACCAAGGCCGCAGCGCAGCTGGAAGCGAGTAAGAGTTTTGCGAAAGAGTTCTTGCAACGGCATCGGATTCCCACGGCCCCCTACGCGATCTGCGATTCGGTGGAAGAGGTGCGCGCGGCTCTGGCACACTTTCATGCGCCTGTCGTGGTAAAGGCGGACGGATTAGCGGCGGGCAAGGGCGTGGTCATCGCAGTGAGCAAAGAAGAGGCCGCCGGCGTGGCGGCCGAAATGTTCAGCGGCAAGATGGTGGGCGAGGCGGGATTGCGCGTGGTTCTGGAAGAATGTTTGAAGGGCGACGAACTTTCGTTTTTAGTGCTCAGTGATGGTGAGCGCGTGGCTCCACTAGTTGCGGCTCAGGATCATAAGCGCGTGGGCGACGGCGACACCGGGCCCAATACTGGCGGAATGGGCGCGTATTCTACTCAAAACATCATTGATGACAAGATGCGCGACTGGCTGGTGCACCACATTGCGTGTCCCGTGGTCGAGGGCATGAAGGCTGAGGGCGCGGAGTTCAAGGGTGTGCTCTACTGCGGGCTGATGATGACGGCTCGGGGTCCGATGGTGCTGGAGTTCAATTGCCGCTTCGGTGATCCAGAGACGCAGCCGATTTTGATGCGGCTGGAGAGCGATCTGGTGGATGCGTTGGAGGCATCGATTGCAGGCCGGGTTAGCGAAGGCGATTTCAAATGGTCGCGCGATGCGTCGGTGTGCGTGGTGATGGCTTCGGGAGGATATCCGGGGACGTTTGAGGTCGGGAAGAAGATAATGGGACTCGACGAGGCTGGGGCAGTCGATG
This sequence comes from Acidobacteriaceae bacterium, assembly GCA_003140655.1. Taxonomy (GTDB): domain Bacteria; phylum Acidobacteriota; class Terriglobia; order Terriglobales; family Acidobacteriaceae; genus Sulfotelmatobacter. The sequence goes on from PLKR01000237.1 coordinate 2,534, forward strand.
GAGTTAAGGTGTTTCACGCCGGCACCTCGAAACGCGATGGATCGTTTTATACTGCTGGGGGGCGAGTGCTGGGCGTGTCAGCGCGCGCGCCGGACTTGCAGGCTGCGGTCGAGCGGGCTTACCGGGCCTGCGAGAAGATTCGTTTCGACGGCGCACATTACCGGAAGGACATCGCGGCACGAGCGATGAAGAAATAATTCTGAGGAGATTGATGAGCAAGCCACTGGTTTCGATCGTGATGGGCAGTGATTCCGACCTCGAGATTATGCGCGAGGCTGGGAAAGCTTTGGAAGAATTCGGAATCGCTTACGAGATTGACGTCACTTCGGCGCACCGTTCGCCGGACCGGACGGCCGATTTCGCACGCAAGGCCGCCGGACGCGGGATTTGCGTGATTATTGCCGGAGCAGGAGGCGCTGCGCATTTGGCCGGCGTGATTGCCGCGCATACGACTTTGCCTGTGATCGGAGTGCCGGTTCCCTCCACACCGCTGCAGGGGATGGATTCTTTGCTTGCTACCGTGCAGATGCCGGCGGGGATTCCCGTCGCAACGGTTGCCATTGGTAAGCCGGGCGCGACTAATGCAGGGATTCTTGCGGCGCAGATGATTGGGTTGGCTGATGCTTCGATTGCGAAGAAGCTGGAAGCACACAAAGAGAAGCTGGCGCGCGGGGTAGAGGAGAAGTCGAAAAAGCTGAGGAGTTCTCTGGGCCGGTGACTCCCGCGCTCATGCGAAAGTGCCCGCGAAGGCCATCGGCGGGGGGAGCGAGTTGCATGGGTCCTTCGCTTCGCTCAGGATGAGAGTCGCCGAGGGAACATGATCAGACTTTCCCCTAGAGCTTCAATCCCTTTAGATATTCTCGGAACGGAATCCCCAGATCTTCGCGCTTGAGGGCGAACTCGACTGTGGCTTTCAGGAATCCTAGTTTGTCTCCGGTGTCGTGGCGGCGGCCTTCGTAGACGTAGGCGTACATTTTTTCCTTTTGCAGCAGCAGGCGCATGCCGTCCGTGAGTTGCAGTTCGCCGCCGGCGCCCGTCGGCGTTTTGGCGAGGCAGTCGAAGATTGCGGGCGTGAGAATGTAGCGGCCGATGATGGCCAGGTTTGAGGGTGCGTCTTCGGGCTTGGGTTTCTCCACCATGTTCTTGATTTCGTACAGACGCTCGCCGAAGCGGCTGTCGACCGGCTTCACGTCGAGGACGCCGTAGGACGAAATCATTTTGCCTTCGATGATCTGAGTCGCCAGCACTGAGCACTGGGTCTGATCGAAAACCTCGACCATCTGCTTAAGGCATGGGACCTTGGCGTCGATCACGTCATCGGCCAGGAGCACGGCGAAGGGTTCGTTGCCCACGAGTTCGCGCGCCATGAGCACGGCGTGACCGAGGCCCAGGGCTTCCCTCTGGCGGACGTAGGCGACGTGAATCATGTCGGAGATGGAGCGCACGATCTGGAGCAGGTCGGTCTTGTTGCGCTGCTCGAGCATGGTTTCAAGTTCGTAGCTGACATCGAAGTGATCTTCGATGGCCTGCTTGCCGCGTCCGGTGATGATGAGGATCTGGTCGCAACCCGAGGCCATGGCTTCTTCCACGCCGTACTGGATGATCGGCTTATCAACCAGGGGAAGCATTTCTTTGGGCTGGGCCTTGGTTACGGGCAGGAAGCGGGTGCCGAGNNTGGCCGTGCGACTTCGGTTGCCGGACAATTGTACCTGCTGGGTGCCTATCGGCGCGGCTGGAAGTTGCGCCCTTTCAAAACTAAGCCAGTTCGCTGGCGGAGCGGACTTCCGATGCTGTCTCCGCGCTGGCGAGTTGTTCCAATACTGAGCGCAATGTGCGGAGTACTTCTTCTGCAGCCGTAGCCTTCAACACAAACTTCAGCATGCCATCCGGAGTGAACTGCGCGCCGCGCTGGGCGGAGACGAAGCGGGCTAGCTGCTCGGGGTCTACTGTCGCATCCTGGCGGAACTTCAAGGTGACGAAGTCGCGTTTGCGCTCGATCGCGACCACGCCGACTTTCATGCATAAGAGTTTGAGCGAAGCATAGTCCAGCAAGTTGCGGACTGCGGCTGGGGGCGGCCCGTAGCGGTCTTGCAACTCGGCGGCTACGTCGGCCAATTGCGATTCAGTCTCGACTCTGGCGACGCGTTTATACATCTGCAGGCGCTGGTTTTCTTCGGGGACGTAGTCCGCGGGAATGCGAATGTTGAGGCCGAGATTGAGCTGGGTGTCGGCCTCGTCGGACGCGGCTTCTCCTTTCATCTCACGCACGGCACGCTCGAGCATTTGAGTGTAAAGCTCGAAGCCGATGGCTTCGATGTGTCCGCTCTGCTCGCCGCCCAGCATGTTGCCTGCGCCCCGGAGCTCGAGATCAAGAGCGGCGATCTTGAATCCTGCGCCCAGGTCTGAAAATTCTTTGAGCGCGGCGAGGCGGCGGCGCGCGATGGGAGTAAGTTCGATTTCTGGCGGCAACATTAGATACGCGTAGGCGCGGCGACTGGATCGGCCTACTCGACCGCGGAGTTGGTAAAGCTCCGAGAGCCCCAGTCGGTCGGCGCGGTTGATCAGAATTGTGTTGCACAGCGGGATGTCGAGACCGTTTTCGATGATCGTGGTCGAGACCAGAATGTCGGCTTCGTGATGCATGAACTTCATCATCACTTTTTCGAGTTCGCCTTCCGACATTTGTCCGTGGCCGACGATGATTCGCGCCGGGGGAACCAGCGCCTGGATCTTGGC
>PLKR01000237.1:5356-6361 GCA_003140655.1 Acidobacteriaceae bacterium
TGCTTGATGCGCTCTTTGTGGCGGACGCCGAAGCGTTGTTCTTCATCGACGATGAGCAGGCCGAGATCGGAAAACTTTATGTCTTTCGAAAGTATGCGGTGGGTTCCGATGAGGACATCGATCTTGCCGGCTTCTGTCTTTTGCAGGATTTCTTTCTGCTGCTTCGCGGTGCGGAAGCGGCTGATCATTTCAATGGTGACGGGAAATGGCGCGAAGCGCTGCTTGAAAGTTTCAAAGTGCTGGAAGGCTAGTACAGTGGTGGGCGCCAGCACAGCTACTTGTTTGTTGTCGCTGATAGCCGTGAAGGCGGCGCGCATGGCGACTTCAGTTTTGCCGTAGCCGACATCGCCGCAGAGCAGGCGGTCCATGGGCTGGGAGGATTCCATGTCGCGGATTACGTCTTTGATGGCCTGGGCCTGGTCTTCGGTCTCGCTGAATTCAAAGGCGTCTTCAAACTCGCGAAACCACTCGTTGCCCGGCGGAAAGGCGTGGCCCAGGGCTGTTTTGCGCTCGGCATAGAGCTTGAGCAGTTCGTCGGCCATGTCTTTCATGGCCTTGCGCACGCGAGCTTTTGTCTTGCCCCAGGCTGCGGCGCCGAGATGACTCAAGGCCGGTTTGGCGCCCTCNNTGGTACTGGCCGATGCCGTGCTCAACGTGGACAACGTAGTCGCCGACCTGCAGATCGCGGAAGTCGGAGAGGAAGGCCGAGACTTTGGATTTCGATCGTTGCGGGCGCGAGGCCACCGACTCGGATTCGTCGAATAGATCGCGCGCGCCGAAGACGGCCAGATTGGCCTCCGGCAGCAGGACGCCATCGGGGACGTAGGCGGTAGCCAGGGTGGTGGTGAGTACTTCGCCGGCGAAGTAGCTGGTTTCATCCGCATAGCTTTCGCCGCCGCGGGTGCGGCTACCCAAACGAAAAGAGACGTTGTACTCGGTGAAAACATCGGCGAGTCGCTCGACCTCGCCAATGTTGGGCACGGCGAAGAGCACGCGTTTGCCATC
>PLKR01000033.1:0-1905 GCA_003140655.1 Acidobacteriaceae bacterium
CCCCGCAGCTCCACCGTCCGTGAAACGGATTCTCTCGTGGGGCCGTTATCCGAAGATCGCGCATCATCATGTTCACAAGCCTGCGTGGAACGACCAAATCCCGGAAATTCTGAAAGCCGCCGCGCCCGGCTCCCTGCTACCCTACGGCCTCGGACGCAGTTACGGCGACTCCTGTCTCAACGCCGGCCGCGAACTGATCGACTGTTGCCGTCTTGACCGCATTCTCGGTTTCGACGAAGCCACTGGCATGGTGCGCTGCGAAAGCGGCGTCAGCATCTCCGACATCATCGATACATTCCTTCCCAAAGGATGGTTCCCTTCCGTTACTCCCGGCACCCGCTTCGTTACCGTCGGCGGCGCCATCGCCAATGACGTTCACGGAAAAAACCATCACTGCNNACTTTCGGCGCTCACGTCCTGCAAATCGGTCTGCATCGCTCGAACGATGGTCTTGTCGTCTGCAATTCCGAAGACAATTCCCAGATGTTTCGCGCCACCATCGGTGGGCTCGGTCTCACCGGGGTAATCGCCTGGGCCGACATCCAACTCAAACGCGTCGCCGGACCCTGGATGGATGCTGAGTCCATACCCTTTCAGNNCAGTCCCTGGGCACTTTTTTCGATCTGACCCGCGAAAGCAATGAGCGCTTCGAATACACCGTGGCCTGGCTCGACAGCTTCGCCGGTAAGAATGCTCGTGGAATCTTTTTTCGCGGCAATCATGCCGCCGACAAGGGAAAGGAATTCCATCCCAAGCGCGGCCCCAAGCTGCCCTTCGCGCTTCCAACCTGGATGCTGAACCGCTACTCGGTGAAGGCCTTCAACGGCGCCTACTATCGACTTCACGCCGCCAGAAAAGGCGCATCCGTCGTTCCTTACGACTCGTTCTTTTATCCGCTCGATTCCATTCGCCAATGGAACCTACTCTATGGCCAGCGGGGATTTCTGCAATATCAGTGCGTAATCCCGGAAAACAACCTCGCAGCCGTCGAGGAATTACTAGACTGCATTGCAGACTCCGGCATGGGCTCTTGTCTCGGTGTGTTGAAGCAATTCGGCTCCGCACCGCCGTCAGGCATGCTTTCATTTCCCCGTCCCGGACAGATGGCGGAGTGGAGGAATGTTGCCTTACGCGAAATCATGGCAGAGAGATTCAAAGTGCCCTGCGTTCTAGAAGACAGTGTTCGCATGGCGGCGCTGGCCGAGAAGCAGGTCGGCTTAGCAAGGGAGTTGTCCGATTTTGTCTACATTCGAATCGGAATGGGCATTGGCTCCTGTATTTTCATCGATGGAGAACCCTACCGGGGAGCGGGCGGGAACGCCGGTGAGTTTGGTCATATGACGGTGGATGAAAACGGTCCGCTTTGCTTCTGCGGCAACAACGGCTGCCTCTCCGCCCTGGCTTCCTGCACCGCGATCATACAAGCTGTGGCCAACGCTATGAAAAAAGGAGTGCAGTCGAGNNGATCCGGATCGCATTCACATCGAAATGATCCTTCAATCCGCCATCGAAAATGACTCCTTGGCTTCTCGTGCGTTAAACGATGCTGCCGTCCATATCGGCGTCGGTCTTGCAGACGTCATCAATCTACTGAACCCCTCAGTTGTCATTTTCAGCGGTCCGCTATTCCAGAATGAGCCGCAACTGGTGCTGGAATCGATTCAACGGGTGATCAGACAGCGAGCATTGGAAAAGGCAGCCCATGAAGTCAGGCTGATTGTGTCCAACCTAGGAGCCGATGCTCCAGCTTTGGGTGCGGCGCGCTTCGCTGCGTCGAAATCGATTACAAACATGCAGCTGCAGAAGGGTTAACGCTCCAGGAAGTTCTCAACACCGCGTTCATTGCTTATCCATAGGGTAACGGAGATCTTGTTCTCGTTGTATTCATAATCAGGCGGCTTTGAG